>JAGWRJ010000189.1 GCA_028869725.1 Alphaproteobacteria bacterium
GGAGACCGACTTCGGCACGGAAAAGGTGAAGTCATACCCGACGGTGCGCTGGCCCCGGGTCCGAACGGTCAGCGGCATTCCCGTCTGTGGGTGGCGGTTATTGCAGAGGCGCTCGAAGGAGGGTTTATCGACCGTCCCGGAAAGCCCCAGCCGCAGGGCGCCTTTGCCGCCCCACCGGCCGATGATCTCCTGCCCCTCGCTCAGGTAGTCCGCCGTCGAGTAGTAGCTCGACGCGGCCTGGGCACTGTCCTGCTGCGAGATGCGAATCATCCCTCATTCTAGAATATCACACATTCGTTAACGAAAAGTTAATACATGTGTGCTCTCCCGCAGAAAGCCTAGGGTTCCAAGAGGAACGGTTGGCAAGGATCGTCACATCGACAATTTCAACGGCGGCATCACCCGCAACTTGGCTTAAGCCGCGGCCAGAGTTGTCATCAAAAAAGAGCCTTGCGAAACGCCGGCTTTCATGCCTTACTCCCTTTAGCTGCCAGACTCATAAGACATACAGTTTCGGCCGAACAACGTGAGGACGCTGCCGTATCCCGCCTGGGTTCCACGACCGGAAGACAGGCCGAAATTGGAAAGGTTAATTTCCAAAAAGACATTGGTTAAAAACCAAGTCAGACAAAAAATCATGTTCAGGCTTCTTCCCTATGCACAGCATAGGCGTTTTTGCGTCCCAAGAATTCCTTGGGTTTCCGCGATATCGTATCGCTGTCAGCCGCAGGTTTCCTTGATTTTTTGTCTGTCATGACGCGCAAAGCCGCAGCCAGCCTATTGCGCGAGCGATTCAGCGGTGGTATAGTTTGCCTTATGACCATGCCTCTGACTCGCCTTTCTGTCGCCCCCGGCACGAGTGCCCGGCGGCCGGCGATTGACACAAACATGGCCATGATTCCGCACCCACCCATCGGCTTCGAATTCGCCACAGACGAAGCCTCCCGCACGTTCCCATTCCGCCCCTGCCGGTCTGATTCCAACGACCGCAGTGTGAGCGGCCGCGCTCATCCGGCGCGTTGCGGGTATCGGGAAGCACGGAACCGGTAAGGCCCTGGGCCAACCGCATCCCATCGGGCCGTCGCATAAGCCGGGAACCGCATGCGAAAGGCTAAGTCCTGCCATGCCCAAAGAGCCACCGGATAGGCGACAGCAATCGCTGTTTCCATCCCAAGAAAGCGATTCACCCCCGAAGGCGGATCGTATAGAGTCAACCCAAGACGGAGGCCACCATGCACTACAAGACCATCGCCCTCGAACTGATCGAGCAGCAGACGGAGCTGCACGACCGGCTGAAGAAGGAACGCCGGCTGAAACCGGTCATGGAAATCTGCGCCCGCCGGCTCCGGGAGAGCCATCTGGCGTGGCAGGAACGCCTGGCCGAGATTCGGCCACAGAGCGATCCGGCCCAGCGAGCCAGCGAAGCGCTGGAACTGGCGATCGAGGAACTGATCTGCCATTTACCCTTCGCGCTGGAAACCGGAGAGGCTACTCCGCTCTCGCTCGACGCCGCGATGGCGAGCCTCAAACGTCCCACGTCGCGCGGCTGAAGGCATCGCAGCCGTCGCTGTTCGAGGTTCCTGCCGGTGCTCCTTCCGTCCCGCCGTCCCCCTCCGGGGGTCATTCTGACGGCACGCTAATCAGCCCGCCGGGCCCTGCCAGCGGAATTCCGGTTCCCCCTGAAGGTCTCCCCCAAAATTCCGCTGGCACGGAAGCTCCGCGAGCGGAGCCCCGGACTGGGGCTGATTCCGGCAATGGCCGTCAGGCCCCCGAGACGGGGCCGGTAACGTCGGAAGAAGGAGATCCAGCCATGCTCGCAGCCCAACTCAGTTTTGACCTCACCGCCCCGCCCCCGCGGCGACTGCCACCCAGCCGGCCAGCCACTGCCATCTCCAGCGGCGAAAAGGCCAAGGCCAAGGACATTCTTGCGGCCATCCGCACCCTCAAAACCCTTGAGGCCGAAAACCGCCAGGCGAGCCCACAGGAACGCGAAACCCTCAGCCGCTTCTCAGGCTTCGGGCCGGTGGCCCTGACCCTGTTCCCTGACCCTGTAAAGGGCACCTATAGGGATTCCGGGTGGCAAGCACTGGGCGAGGAACTCCGGTCACTCCTCACCCCCACCGAATATGACAGCGCCAAACGCACGACGTTTAACGCCTTCTACACCTCGCCCACGGTGATAGACGCGATTTACGAGGCGATCGCTCGGCTCGGCGTTCCGCACGACGGAACGGTGCTCGAGCCCGGCTGCGGCATCGGCAACTTCATGAGCCACGACACGTCGGAACACCGCTTTATCGGCGTCGAGATGGATTCGATCTCGGGACGGATTGCGAAAGCCCTTCACCCTGGTCAGGACATTCGCATCGAAAACTTCCGCGACACGAAACTGCCCCAAGGCCGTATCGACGCCGTGGTGGGCAATGTGCCGTTTGCCGACCTCAAGCTCGACTATCACGGCCAGAAACTCTCGCTGCATGATTTCTTCTTCGCGAAATCAGTCGATGCTCTGCGGCCCGGCGGTATCCTGGCGCTGGTGACGACGCATTTCACACTCGACAAACAGAACGCCGCTATTCGCGAGTATCTCGGCTCGAAGGCGGATTTCGTCGGGGCCATCCGGCTCCCCTCCGACGCCTTCAAGCGCGAGGGCAC
>JAGWRJ010000190.1 GCA_028869725.1 Alphaproteobacteria bacterium
ATGAGTATGGCGTTATTCGTCACGTGCTTAATCTCGAAGCGGTCAATACCTATGAGGGCACGCACGATGTACACGCCCTCATACTGGGCCGCAGCATTACTGGAATTCAGGCGTTTTCGGCGTAAGCGATTTGATGAGGGAAAGTTCCGGCATGCGGGTTGCATTCGCAACATCCCCTGGCCGGGTTACGTGAGCTGACCAGCCGGATGCGCATGAGGAAGAGTCCCGTTTCTTGGGTAACGGGACTCTTCCGGTGAGACAGATTGCAACAATTTTATTCCAGGCGCAGAGATTGGCTTTGCTGGTGGTCGATTCGGCTACACCGCTCGCTTGACCTTATCCTTGGCGTTGGCGCCCTTGATCTCATCTCGAATTTTGTCCCAGTCCGCGTCACCGAGGGCGCTGAGCTGGTAGAAATTTCCGCCTGATGCCAGATGCAGACCGCCATCGATCGCTATGGTCTGTCCGGTGAGATAGTCGCATCCGTCTGCCATGAGAAAGACCGCAAGATTGGCAAGTTCAGGCATTTCACCGTTACGCCCCATGGGAATGGCATTTACCCGCTCGCTACCACGGTTGGCGGACTGCGGGCTTAGTCGCTCCCAGGCGCCCTTGGTAGGAAATGGACCTGGCGCTATGGCGTTAAGACGAATGCCATAAGCCCCCCATTCGCTCGCCAGGGATTTGGTCATGATATGGACGCCAGCCTTGCTCATGGCGCTTGGCACGGTGAAAGGACCGCCGTTCCAGATCCATGTTGTGAGAACCGAGATAACGCTGCCTTTGCGCCCTTCATCGATCCAGCGCTTGCCACAGGCCAGGGTGACATAGAACGTGCCGCGGAAGACGATATCGGCGATTGCGTTGAAACCGCGAGGCGACAGATCCTTTGTACGGCTAATAAAGTTTCCGGCGGCATTGTTGACCAGGCCGGTCAATGCACCCCCGTCTGCCCATATCTGGGCAATCATATCATCCACCGCTTCAGCTACGCGGATATCACATGCAATACCACTGACCTGGGATCCTGTGCGTTCGCTGATACGCTTGGCCGTTTCCTCCAGCACGTCCTTGCGTCGACCACAAATATAAACCCGAGCGCCCAGCTGCGCATAGGCTTCAGCCATCACTTCGCCCAGACCCGTACCACCCCCGGTTACAAGAATGCGTTTGCCCTTGAGCAGGCTTTGCCGAAACATAAGATCCATGAGCCGACCTCCCTTTTGCCCACAGCATACAAGGCCCGTCCGTTCCCGCAATCCGCTCCCGCAGGCGAACTCCTGATAATCTGAGACCATGTCAGCCGCCAAACCTGCCGATACGGAAGCCGGGCTCCCGCCGCAGTTTGCGCGCTGGTTCGCCAGTCGCGGATGGTCCCCGCGCGCCCATCAGCTGGAACTCTTGGCCCATGGTCGCCAGAGGCGCTCGACTTTGCTGATCGCACCGACTGGCGGAGGCAAGACATTGGCCGGCTTCCTGCCCAGCCTGGTTGAACTCAGTCAGCTGCCCGCATCAGGGGCGCGACCCTACCAGCTTCACACTCTTTATATTTCTCCTCTCAAAGCTCTGGCCGTGGATGTCGCTCGCAATCTACAAACACCTGTCGAGGAAATGGGGCTTGGCCTACGCATCGAAAGCCGCACCGGGGATACGCCGACGACGCGGCGTCAGCGACAACGCTACGCACCTCCCGATATTTTACTCACGACACCGGAGCAGATAGCCCTGATGCTCGCTGCGAGTGATGCCGGGCGCTTCTTTGGCCAGCTGCGCGTAATTATACTGGATGAAGTTCATGCCCTCCATAACTCCAAACGCGGAGATCTCCTCGCCCTTGGGTTGGCACGCCTGCAGACATTGGCACCTGCGCATGTTCGCATCGGGCTGTCTGCTACCGTCGCCGATCCAGAGCCGTTGCAGCGCTTTCTTGTTCCGCAACCAGAGCAGGGGGTAGCGCTTAGTAGTCTGGTCATCGGTCAGGCGGGCGCCAGGCCCAAGATAAGGATACTGGCGTCGCAGGAATATATTCC
>JAGWRJ010000191.1 GCA_028869725.1 Alphaproteobacteria bacterium
AGTCGGATCCTGATTCTGCAGCTGCGTGGTCAGCAGCTGCAGAAAGTTATCGAAGTTTCCAGACAGCTGGTTGAGCGCGTTGGCGGTGGTCCCGGCGGAAGCGCTCGACGTCGTGGAAGTGGCAGGTGCGATGGTCGTCATGCGAATTCCCCTTAGACTTTGATGTCGAGCCGGCCATTGCCGGAGGACAGGGTGTAATTGGTGCTGGCGGCAGTTTGGGTATCAACGACCGGCGCGGCGCTCAGCGCCAGGCTGGAACCACTTCTGGGCGTAAAGCCGCCGGAATTCTGCTGCTGCTGACCCTGAAGCGAAAAATTGAGCCCATTACCTGCAAGATTGATTCCGGCATCCTTGAGCGCGCTCTGCAGCTGCGGCGCATCCTGACGCAAAAGGTGCAGCGTCTGGGGATTTGCCGCCTGCAGATGCAGCTGCGCCATACCGCTCGGATCAACCGTCATCTGAACCTGGATGCTGCCAAGGTCGGCCGGATGAAGCGCGATGTCGAATTTCTTGATACCGTTACGGGTCTGCGCGGCAATGTTGAAGGCCAGAAGACCAAGATTGGCGATCGGCACAGCCGCTGCGCCCGCAGCATTGGGGGTGCTGAGCTGAAGGCTCATCGGCCGGGCGTAGGTTGAGGCGGACGAAGGCCCTTGCGCGAGAGCCGCCGTGAGCGGCCCCGTATTTGCGATGGAGGAAGACGCGGCAGAGCCAGATCCGTCGGTCGGTGCCGCAGCGGCGCCTTGACTGCCAGCGCCGGACACAGGCGACGACATCGCCGGGCTGGCGGCGATGCGCGCATCCGAGGATGGATGCGGTGCCGTGGCAGCTGCGGTCGTGGGGGCATGTGACAGCGTGGTCGTGGAGGGACTTGTCGTTGCGGTGCGCAGAGGATCAGAGGCGCTGCCTGCTTGCGGCGGAGCCTGCACACCGGCAGCTGCAGGAGGCTTGCCCTCCGGCGTCTTGACTGACGGCTTCTGCGCCGCGAGCGCAGCGGCGGAAGCCTGCGCGAGCGCCGTCGTACTGTTCGACGCACTTGTCTGCGCCGAAGCTGCGAGTTGCGCCTTTGATCCAGCCAATCCGTCATCTGCACCGTTGCCCGATACGACGAGGCTTGCGGATGCAGTCGCTGTGCTGCGCGCGGACGTCACTGTCCCGTTGATGGCCAGACTGTCTTTGCCCGAGGTGGGCACAGATTGCGCGGCGTTCACAACCGCCGGCGGTGCGCCTGCAAGTGCTGCGGCCGCAAGCACAAGCGTCGACGCAGCGACAGGCGTCGCAGCTTTGCTCTGCCCTGAGGATGGTGCAGACGCTGCGGGTGGCGTCTTGGCCCCTGCCGCAGACTTTGAGCCCTGCGACGCCGCAGAGGATGCCTGCGCTGACTGTATAAGAAGAGATATCTGCGCCGATTGCGCCCCGGTGCTCGCGCCAGGCGCGGTCGCGGATTTCAAGGCCGCAGAAGCGCCCACCACTGCAGGTACCGATGCAGCCTTGGATGTAGTCTCGCCTGCACCCTTATCCGTCTTCTGGCTCGGCGATGTGTTCGCACCTGCGTTCGCCGCGGTCGGCAGCGCGCCCAGCATTGGCGCGCCATCCTGCCCGACTGAGTATGGGGCGGTGTCCGTCGCGGGCCCATCATTCGCCACCAGGGCCTGCAGATTGAGCTGCGTGGGGCCTGTGGCACTTGCCTGCTGGATCGCGTCTTTAGAAGCCGTTGCAGCTACCGCTTGTGTCGGCACGCCTGTGATCGATGGTACGGAGGCCGGGGCCTTTTGGGTCCCACCAGATGGCGTGCCAGATAAAGAGCCAGCGGCCGGCGTAGTGGACGTCGCGGACGCCGTACTGCCAGAAGATGCATCGCCCGCATCCGTCGCGCTCTGCGCCGACGTGGCAAGACGCAGATGCGTAGCGAAGGGATCACCAGTACCTGGATCCTGTGCCGGCGCAGAGGCAGGCGCAGCTGTGGCACTCGCCGTCACAGCACGTAAAGGCACAAGGGCAGCAGCAGCAGCCAAGCGGGCACATCCCGAGAGTTTCGTGAAGACCATAAGCAAGGGCCGGACCAAGTCGCGGCCGCGCAAAATTCCGCGGCAATCGGGCGTTTGGCACCCACAAAAGGGCGGGCCGCGGCAGAAGCTGCCGGTCAACCCGGCAAAGCCTGCCGCCCGGCGGCAATTCTGGCGGACGAAACGCAGAAATTCAGAGCTTCGCAACTGGCATGGCCTTTGCGAGTGCGTCAGCGGCAGATCATGTCCTGTGCGCCCCACAGGACGGAAATGGAGCACGCGACGTGTCCATCAACGGCATATTTGGAAGCGCCTTGTCCGGGCTGACGGCGAGCCAGACCGCGCTCGGCACCATCTCCAACAATATCGCCAATATGAATACCACGGGCTATGCCCGCGAGGTGGTAAACCAGCAGGCTCAGGTGTCCGGCAGCCAGCTTACCGGCGTCAGTGTCTCCGACATTCAGCGTATTACCGATCAGTTTCTCAATGCGGAAGTGCTGACCGCACAGGGTACTGCCTCCCAATATGGAGCCCAGAACGACACCTATACCCAGCTGAACGGATTATTGGGCTCACCCGGAGACGGTACTGCCCTCACCACCCAGCTCGACAACGTGTTCTCGGCCCTGGGCAGCGCCTCGCTCGCGCCTACCTCAAGCACCAACCAGCAGACGGCGCTCACCGCGTTTTCGAATCTCGCCAGCACGATCTCGAACCTGTCGTCGTCGCTCCAGGGTCTTCGCACCAGCGTCGACCAGCAGATCTCGGCTACGACCGGAACCGTCAACGCACTGCTCAAGCAGATCTATTCGCTCAATACCCAGATCAGTTCTGCCAGTTCCACCAGCACGCCGCCCAACGGCCTCATGGACCAGCGCGACAATGCGGTCCAGCAGCTCGCCCAATATATCGGCATCAAGACCCAGAGCGGCCCGAATGGCCAGCTCGTGGTCTCGACACAGGATGGCGTGACGCTGGTAGGCGACAGCTACGCACAGCTCAGCTACACCTCCTCGAACGGTACCGGGGGCTACCCGCCGATCGAGATGTCGATGATCGACCCGGCCACAGGCCAGAGCATCGGCAGCACGACAGCGCTCGATCCGCATCTGTCGTCAGGCAAGCTCAAGGGCTATATCGACATGCGCGACGGCGCGCTTGCGCAGCTCGCCCAGGAACTCGGCAATTTTGCCCAGACGACGGCCAACGCCTTCAACGCCCAGAGCAACGCCAATACCTCCTATCCGGCGCCGTCGACGCTCACAGGGCGCGATACCGGCCTCATGTCCAGCGACGCGATGAACTTCACTGGCAAGACAACGATCGCCATCACTGACGCCAATGGCAATCTCGTCCATCGCATCGATGTCAATTTTTCGACCGGCCAGCTGTCTGTCGACGGCGGAGCGAACATGGGCTTTGGCAGCACCATCGCTGATTTTCTGTCGACCCTGAACGGCGCTCTTGGAGCAAACGGCAGTGCCAGCTTTGCCAATGGCGCACTTACCCTGTCGGCAAGCGGCGGCAACGGGATTGTCGTCCAGGACGATGCCACCACCCCGTCCAGCCGCGGCGGCACCAGCTTTTCTCAGTTCTTCGGTCTCAACGATATCTTCCGCACCTCTGGCCAGCCCATTTCCGCCACCGGCCTGTCGGCGAGTGACGCCGGCAATTTTGCGGCCGGCGGGGCCATCTCCATGTCGCTGAAGAATGCCTCAGGGCAGATCGTCAAGACTGCCAGTGTGACGCTGACCGGTAGCGAAACCATCGGCAATATCGTCAGCGCCCTCAATACCGCCTTTGGCGGTGCTGCAACCTTTACACTGGGTGCCAACGGCGCCCTGACGCAAAGCCTCGGCTCGGCGTACGCCAACGACAGCCTCTCGGTTACGCAAGACACCACCAACCGGGGTGACACCGGTATGTCGTTCACCCAGCTGTTCGGCGTCGGTCCCGATCAGCAGGCAAACCTTGCGGCAAATTTCAGCGTCAATCCCCAGATCGCCAGCACGCCGCAAGACCTGCCCTTCGCGCAGGCAAGCCTCGCAGGCGCCAGTGTCGGGGCCAGTGTCATCACACCAGGCGATGCGCGCGGTCTTACCGCCCTTCAGAACGTCGCGACCAACCAGCAGAGCTTCAGCGCGGCAGGCGCGCTTGCAGCCCAGACGACAACGCTGGGAAGCTATGCCGCGAGCTTCTATCAGGACGCTGCCACACGCAGCGCCGCCGCGCAGAGCGCAAACACCGAGCAGAGCGATCGACTGTCCACCGCGCAGACACAACAGTCGTCGGTGTCCGGGGTGAACCTTGATCAAGAACTCAGCAACATGATGAGCTATCAGCAGGCCTACAGTGCCTCAGCACGCGTCTTGCAGGCGGCCGATTCACTCTACACCACGCTGCTGCAGATCCAGTAAGGAACTGAACCATGAGCATCGACCGCATCGCGACCAGTGCCCAGGCACAATTGCTGCTGGCGCAGATCAACCTCGCCAATGCCAACCTGGCGCAAAGCCAGCAGCAGGTGGCAAGTGGCAACGTGGCCAGCGACTATGCCGGTTACGGCGACAAGACCCAGGCGCTCGAAGCGGCCCGTTCCGCCGCCAACCGTGCCGACGCCTACAAGGCAGCGGCCCAGGCCGGCCTCAACCAGGCCAACCTGCAAGACACCCAGCTCACCCAGCTCTCCACGCTTGCCAACCAGCTGCGGCAGGACGTGACCACAGCAAGCGCCAACAATGATGGCTCGAGCCTGATGGGCCAGATTCAGGGTATTTTCGATCAAGCGGTTCAGATCCTGAATTCGACCGATGTCAACGGGAACTATCTAT
>JAGWRJ010000192.1 GCA_028869725.1 Alphaproteobacteria bacterium
ACGGCGTTCTCGAAATCGAATTCATTCCATTCCGCTAGGCGCAGTTCGCCGGGGCGCGGGAATAACAAGGCAAGAAGCTTGAGAGCGGCGCGCGTTTCAGGCTGGCCCTCGAACGAGTCGATTGCCCTGAGCAGTCCGCCAAGCGCCTTTGGTTCGGTGATCGCCGCGCGCGATGTAACAGTCGGTCTGATGAGGGCATCGCGAAGGGCGATGGTGGGATCGATTTGTGCCCGTGCCGTCGCGATCGCGTAGCGGAATACGGTGCCGATCGTTGACCGGAGCCGGCGCGCCGATTCGTAGCGACCGCGCGCTTCTAGCTGTCGAAGAACATTCAAGACGGCCGGCGCGCCGATTTGCGTGATGGGAAGATCGCCGATCAGCGGATACGCGAACTCAAGAAGCCATTTCGTCTTCGTGATCGTGGTGTCGGCCCGTCCTTCCTTCTCGATACGGGCGACGTGCTCCTCGGCGACCGCGCGGAAGGTGTTTTGGGGCTCCGCTGTCTTCTTCTCCTTCTTGTCTTGGGACGGGTCGATGCCCTTGGCGAGAAGGCTCTTGGCGTCGTCCCGTGCCTTGCGGGCATCAGCCAAAGAGACCGCTGGGTATGCCCCGAGTGCCAGAAGTTTCTGCTTGCCGTCGAAGCGGTAAGCGAGGCGCCACAACCGTCCGCCGGTCGGCTGCACCCAGAGCTGCAATCCACCCCCATCCGACAGCTTCTGGAGCCTGTTGGTATTTCGGGCGTTCCGACACCTTACATCCGAAAGCGGCATAGGTTCGATTCCTCCCTTTTAAGATACCAACAGGGGCTCGGGATACCAACAAATGTACCAACACAGGCGGCCGTTGGACCAAGTAGGACCACCTGGGACGACCCGCGCCCTAAGCAGTCGAGATGCCGGAAATATTTGTAATTTCAGCCATCTATGGCCACGAGGGCGCAGATGGTCGTGAAGAAGAATATCTCGGGGAGAGAACAAATGGTGCCCAGGGGCGGAATCGAACCACCGACACGCGGATTTTCAGTCCGCTGCTCTACCGACTGAGCTACCTGGGCCCGGCCGGGCCGGCCCGGCGGAGGGCGGGACTTTTACGGGATGGTTGGGGCCCTGTCCAGACACCTGCTGCGGGCGCAACCTGCGCTAAAGGACGCTGCCCTGGGTCCCGTGACACGCTCCGCATGTAAGTCTCACCATCTTGGTCCTGGGGCGGGCTTCCCTCAGGACCTTTGGGACCACCGGAGGGCCTGGCGTATCAACTCCGTGCCCTTGCCAACGCCCGCCCGAAGGGGGGCGTCGCGTATTGATGCTGCAATTGTCATCCCGGGAAGTGCGACGCCTGCGCACCGAAGCCTGCAGGGTGACGACACGGTCCAACGATCTGTCACTTCGCGCGCCTCGCAACCAGAATTCGAGGTGCCAAATGCGCCAGGTGGGATGAGACGGGATCCGCACCATCGCAGCCGGACCGCCTGATCGCGCAACAGGCTGCTCGCCATCTGCGCGGGCCCTCAGAATTTATCCCCGCTCAAGTGCTGGCTTCTGGGCCGGGCATGGCACTGATCACAAAAAATCAATCCTGCTGTATCGCTGGCGACATGTTTCCTCCCGTAGGGTCCGTTCGCGCGCGCGGGGACACATCAACGGCCACAATGAGGTGGCATCAGAAGGTATTTTATGTCTCAGCCGGGTTACGCGACGGGCGCATCTACGCCCTTCGGTTGGTTTGTTGCAGTTTCGTCCCCCAGATCCGTCCTTCGTACAGCCTCACCGGCACGTCTTGCGCTCCTGATGATTCTGGGTTTCACCCTCCTCAGGCTGGTGCTGATGGAGGTTGTGGGCCTTGGCGTTGACGAGAGCTATACGCTCGCGATCTCACGTGTCGGCTTCAGTCTCTCCTACTTCGATCATCCGCCTCTTCACGTCTGGCTGGCCCATGTCGCCCAGATGCTGTTCGGCAATGACCGCGCTGCCCGTCTTCCCTTCGTGCTCCTGTCTGGTGTGACCTGCTGGGCGATGTTCCGCCTGACCTCGAGGCTCTTTGGCTCTCGCGCGGGACTTTGGGCGGTTCTGGTAATGAACCTCACCATATTTTTCGGGGTGGTCTCGGCATCGTGGATCCTGCCCGATGGTCCGCTCAACCTGTTTCTGCTGCTGGCGGCCCTCGCCTTCGCTCCAATTGCCCTCGGTGATGAACGACGTACGCTTTCATGGTCGCGCTGGTTCGTCATCGGGCTGTGCATTGGTCTTGCCGGCCTTTCCAAGTACCACGCGGTATTGTTCGGACTGGGACTTCTGGGCTTTATCGCCACGGTTCCGCGCCTTCGCCCTCTTTTCCGTCAGCCGCAGCCCTATCTCGGTCTTCTCACCGCACTGCTCGTGTTTTCCCCAGTGCTGCTGTGGAACGCAGAGCATGGCTGGGTTTCGTTCGCCTTTCAGGGTAGCCGCGCCGCCGTCCATGGCATTCAACCTGGCGCACCACTGGTACAGATCGCGGGCCAGGCCCTGCTGCTGACACCATGGATCTTTGTGCCAGCTGCCTGGGCTGCGTGCCGGGCGCTCGCAGATGGCGATGACGCGGGACGGCTCTGCCTCTGGCTGGGTGGTACCATCGTTGGCTTCTTCACGCTGTCGAGCCTGTGGTGTGGGCCCGGCATGATGCATTGGACGATGCCGGGTTGGCTCTTGCTCCTGCCACTCCTCGGCAACCAGCTTGC
>JAGWRJ010000193.1 GCA_028869725.1 Alphaproteobacteria bacterium
ATCGAATGGAACAGAGCTTGTATGATGAGTGACCGCCTTCCAGCCGTCTTTCCAGATTCCGCGATGGGACAACATTTCAAAGTACTGGACATCACGACCCGGTGCAGCCGTCGGATTCTTGAATGTTGGAACCAGGCTAACGCCATGCATAGCCATCTGCTCGACACCTCCGATTGACGAAGGCGGTGTAATACCAACTGCGTCAAGTATGGTCGGCGCAATGTCAATTGCGTGGCAGAACTGGGTACGAATCTCACCCCGGCCGTCGAAGCCTTGAGGCCAATGCACAATGAGAGGGTCGCGGACTCCTCCGCCATGCGTATTTTGTTTGTACCATTTGAGCGGAGTATTTCCGGCCTGTGCCCAGCCCCAGGGAATATTGCTGTGGCTGTCTGGCCCCCCTATGTCATCGAGACGCTTGACCGCTTCATCAACATCTTCGGCGATCATGTTAAACGTCTTCATTTCGTCCATCGTGCCCAATGCGCCGCCTTCCTGACTTGCCCCGTTGTCGGACGCCACGATGACCAAGGTGTTTTCCATCAGCCCCATTTCTTCAAGAAAGGCAGTAAGGCGACCGATCTGCGCGTCCGTATGCTCAAGCATTGCAGCAAATGCTTCCTGGAGGGCGCAGGCAAAGCGCTTTTCATTGGCAGACAGCTCAGCAAATGGTTGCACACCGGGATTATGTGGGGCGAGCTTCGTCTCAGTCGGAATGATCCCCATATCCTTCTGTCGAGCGAACCATTGCTGTCGTATCACGTCCCAGCCAGCATCGAACACTCCCTTATACTTATCTCGATACGTCTTCGGCGCCTGATGCGGTGAATGCATCGCGCCAAAAGCCAGGTAGAGGAAGAATGGCTTCTCTGGTACCAGGCTGTGCATGTCGCGCACGTAGCGTATGGACTGGTCTACGAGATCCTCACTTACGTGATAGCCCTCTTCGGGCGACCGCGGCTGTGCAATGAAATGGTTGTCGACTGTCAGTTCAGGGTTGAACTGGTCAGTTTCACCCTGGAGGAAACCATAAAAGCGGTCAAAACCCTTACGTAGCGGCCAATTATCAAACGGACCTGCGGCTGTCGCCTCAAGCATGGGTGCCAGATGCCACTTGCCCGCGGCGAACGTTCCATATCCTCCAGCGTCGCGCAGAATTTCTGCGATTGTTGCTGCTCGAGGGGTTACTGCCCCGCGAGTGTTGGGAAACCCGGTGTCCATATTGGAGACCGCGCGCACGCCGACGGCATGATGATTGCGACCAGTCAGAAGGCAGGCACGTGATGCTGAGCACAATGCGGTAGTGTGGAAATTGTTATAACGCAGTCCTCGCTGCGCCAGACCGTCCATATGCGGGGTCTCAATGGTCGATCCAAAGCAGCCAAGATGGGCAAATCCGGTATCATCGAGCACGATGAGAACGACGTTGGGAGATCCCTGCTTGAATTTGGGTTCCGGCCAGGCAGGCGTGGAGTCAGCGATCGTTCGCCCGATCCTGCCGCGAAAATCACTTTCAGCCGGATGCGTATAGCCCATCAGCGGTCTCCCTGAAGCTGTCGATCAAATATATTGACATGTATCGTGCCATTTTCAATGTTGACGTGTCTTGCCCGGGATCCTTTCAGTGCCCGCAAGTTAGTGTCCGGACCAAGAGTACTGGAGGTTCACGCGACATGACGTAAAGTCAGGTTTCGCCAGTGGCACCGAATATGGCAGTTATGGCCACCCACTATCATGGAGCCGGGAGCTCACTCATCTCATGTCATATTGCCTCTACGGTACTCCGGCGTCCCTCTACACTGGCAAAGCCAGGAGTTACCTGATCAAGCAGCGCATTGATTTCGAAAGCCGGGCCGTAGGCGACCCCCATTTTCGTGAAGACATTCTGCCCAAGATCGGACGCTGGATTATTCCCGTGCTCGAATGTCCGGATGGGACACTGGTACAGGACAGCTCCGAGATCATCGACTATTTCGAAACCCGGGGGCCCACACGTCACCCTGCCATTCCGTCTACCCCGCTGCATCGGCTCATCGGCCAGATTTTCGAACTCTTTGGTGGAGAAGGTCTGTTACGACCAGCCATGCATTTCCGCTGGAATTTTGACGATGCCAATCTGGCATTTCTTGCCCGGGACTTCCCTGCCGCCCTCGCGCCACCAAATGCTACTACGCAAGAGCGGGATGCAATTTTTGTCATGGCCAGTCAGCGCATGCGCAGGGCAATGGCCAGCTTTGGCGTCAGCGCCGAAACAGCGCCGACGATCGAAGCGTCCTATGGCGAATTCCTGGACCTCTTTGAAGCCCATTTAAAGGACACGCCCTATCTACTCGGTGGCCGGCCGACGATCGGGGATTATGGACTGATTGCACCGCTATACGCTCATCTGGCGCGCGACCCTTTCCCAGCAGCCCTGATGAAGGACAGGGCGCATCGGGTCTGGCGCTGGGTCGAGCGCATGAATGCGCCAGACCTGGATTATGGAGAGTACGGAGGTCCTTCGCCGGCATTATTTGAAAGCGATGGAGTGCCCGAAACCCTCAAGCAGCTTCTGCGCTTTATAGCCAAAGATTACCTGCCCGAAATCGAGGCATTCGTAGGCTTCACTAATAGCTGGCTGAATGCCCATCCCGAGATCGTGCCCGGAACGAACGGCCTGCCGCGCCCTCAGGACCGCGTCATCGGTCAGGTAGAGTTCGTCTGGCGTGGACATCCGTTACGCGTTGCCGTCCTTCCCTACCGTCTCTACCTGCTGCAGAAGATCCAGGCGGTGTTTGACGGCGCATCCATTTTGGACCGAGGCAGGATGAACACGCTTCTCGAGGAAACAGGTCTCAACGCTCTAACAGGCCTGCGCACCACACGGCACATAGTGCGCAAAGATCATCTCGAAGTCTGGAGCGCATGACCCCCTGCCGCCACGGGGCCAGGCAGCGGCCCGGGTCCATAGCTATGAGCCGCCGGAAAGCCAGCTCACAGTCAGGCGGGCGGCAAGTGGCACGCGCAGGTACTCGCCAACGGCCACCATCTGTTCGGCAAAGCCAAAGG
>JAGWRJ010000194.1 GCA_028869725.1 Alphaproteobacteria bacterium
CCCTGCCCCACGACGATGGTCTCGTACAAGTGCCCGTGGCCAAAACAGAACAGCCCCGCGACCCTCAAGCTCCAGACCCGCACATGCTCGGATCGCCAGCAGCCAAGATGACATGTACCCTATGGCACGGGAAGTATCCTCGGTGGACCAACCAGCCTTGCGCCCGTCTTTGCGGCTCGCCGACGCCAGACGAATTGCCAGTCAAGGATCAACCAATCCTCCCCTGGATATGCAGGCACACCCAGCCCGTTGCCCAGCACGTTGCGAAATCTCTTCGAATTCTAATGCAGAGTGGAGTTATCAACTCGCTTGTCACCAGTGATCATCGCCCGCACAAGATTTTCACGATGGACCACGCTCGCAAACCCAACCCCTGCGATATGGAGCACAATCAGCACCAAGGTGAGGTTGGCGAAGAACTCATGGATTTCCTTGAAGGTCTCATCGCCTGTTTCTCCTGCCCGCTCTCTTACGCCCGGCTCATTGAGCCCGTCGACAGCTCCCACCGTTGGCTGTGTCGCTCCGGAAGCGCTCTCAGATGCAAAATAAGACGCAAGGGGACCTGCATGATGTTCTGCACCGTAGGCGACAAGACCAGTCCCGACGGTCGCCGCAAGACTGAGCAGAAGCGCGATGACCATCGCACCGCCGGCGGGGCTGTGACCAAGATACCGCGGAGCCCGGAACAGGATTAGATCTCTAAGATACGAGAACACCTTTTTCGGGCCCCGGACAAAGTTGGAAAAGCGGGCATAGGACGGGCCGAAGAAGCCCCAGATTATGCGCAATACCACAATCGTGCCTACGACATACCCAGCCCAGACATGAATGCCGAGGAGATCGTCTTCCGTCAGATAGGCGATGAAGAACGTAGCCACCAATATCCAATGGCCGATACGAACAAAGGGATCCCAAATACGAACCATACGAGCCACAACCTCAGCCATATGATGCACTCCACTCTGTGATCTTCGGACAGCATAACGACCATCACGATCCCTGCCTCCATGACATGGATCAATCTTCATCTAGTCTGATCGTGTAGGCTTCAACTGCGGCTTCTTAGAAGCATCGTTGTCGGGTTCGAGAGGACTTGCAAATATCGGATTTAACGGAGTGAATACCGGCAGTTACTGATGGATAATCCACGGATCTATCGTCAGGAGCAACAAGAGCGTCAACGCGGCCATGACGCTCGGGCGCAAGGAGCGCCAGATGTGGAAAATATGGAGGCGATCACATTGATTGCCTTGCCTTAAGTCAATAGAGGCTCGGAATGGCTAGATCCCTTGCTGCAGCGTTCATCATTGCCGCCCTCACTGCTGCCTCCGCTTCAAGCGCGCAAACCGATCTTACCACCAAAGCACGACAGCTTTTCAAACCGATACCATCAACGCCGCCGTCGCTTCCCGGCAATCAGGCTACCCCAGCCAAAGTCTTGCTCGGCAAAATGCTGTTCTTCGATCCCCGTCTTTCCGCAAGTCATGCCATCAGCTGTAACTCATGCCACAATATAGGACTTGGCGGAGCTGACGCTGAGTCCACGTCGATCGGACACAGATGGCAACGTGGCGGACGCAACGCCCCAACCGTTCTGAACGCCGTGTTCAACAAGACAGAATTCTGGGATGGGCGAGCGAAAGACCTTGAACAACAGGCCGGAGGCCCGATCGTCAATCCAGTCGAAATGGGTTCGCCCGCCCCCCATGTCGCCGAACAGCTGAAAGGCATTCCAGGCTATCTCAAATATTTTTCCAAGGCGTTTCCCGGTGAGGCCAATCCTATAACTCTGACGAATGTCGAGAAGGCAATCGCGGTGTTCGAAGCAACACTGATCACGCCGAAAGCGCCGTTCGATCAGTTTCTGGAAGGCAACTCAAATGCGCTGTCGGCCAACCAAAAGGAAGGATTGGCCCTCTTTATCGACAAAGGCTGTTCGTCTTGCCACAATGGGATCAATGTTGGCGGCGGCATGTACGCACCCTTCGGTGTCGTGGAAAAGCCGGCTGGAGAACTTTTGCCGGCGAACGACAAGGGTCGCTTTATGGTCACCAAGACTCCAAGCGATGAATACGTGTTTAAAGTGCCTACTCTGAGAAACATCGCTCTGACCGCACCCTATTTTCATACCGGTCAGGTCTGGGATCTACGCGAGGCGGTAGCAATCATGGGCACCAGCCAGATCGGTGCACAGCTAACGAAGGACGAAATCAGCAAGATTACCTCCTTCCTCGAGAGCTTGACGGGAGAGCAGCCAAAGGTGACCTATCCCATCTTGCCGGCCAGCAGCGCTGCGACCCCGCGTCCACAACCCTGATTTGCGAAGGCCGGCGCGAAAGACAACGTCATGGCAGCGCCGATCAGATCTCTGCGACGCGGGTTGCTCCGGCACCCACAAGTTGCCTTCCCGGGTGAAAGACATGGCGGCCCGTGTCTTGGAAAATTCTATTTTTGCAATCAGGTGACATGCGACGTCCGGGACAGAACCGCAGCTGTCTGAAAGATATCTATCCCGGATCCGGAGCGTCTCGCGCGGGCGAGGCGTTTCGGGTGTCCTGCGAAACTCTGAACCTGCGTACCCGAGCAACAACGTCCATTTGGACGACCTAGGCGCCAGTGTCCAACTCGGCAGCGACCTTGGCTGCCTGGCGCCGACACCCGAGGATAGCAGCACATCCACAGTACTCCCGGTGGTCCCGCTGTAAATTTTACGTGAGGCAGATTCTGACAGACAGCAGTAAAGCGCGGTAGCTACCGAATCCCGCGCAAAGTCACCTGGGTCATTTCAGGCTGGAAATCGATCCTTTTTGTTTCATCACGCCTTGTCACGGTGAGGTGAGGCCAGTCAGTAAGTCATGACCTGCACGAACACGAGGGCGTCCTGCAACCATAGAACGCGCTGGACAAGACTACAGAGATCTCCAAATGGTGGTAGCGGAATGACGCCTTTCGTGCCTTTATCCTGGCTGGAAGCGGGATCGGGGCCACGGCACTCATTGTGCCGGATATCTGCTGCGGCGGGTATCAGCGTCACCGATCTGTAGCTACTGACTGCACGGCAAGAATACGACGGGGATCGGAAATGACACGAAAGCTTTTCACAAATGCATTGATCTTTGATGGAGTGAATTCGAACCTTCTGGCTGATCACTTCGTAGCAATCGAGAACGATATCATCCAGTCAGTGAGTTCGCAGCGGCCGGATGGCCGTTTTGATCAGGTGATCGATCTTAAGGGCGCGGTCATGCTGCCGGGCTTTATTGACGCGCATTTTCACGCCTCTGCGGTCGAAATAGATCTCGCCAAGCTCGAGACGTACCCCACAACCTATGTCGCCCAGCGCAGCCGGCATTTGATGGAGCAGGCACTGAGGCGCGGCTTCACGACCGTTCGCGATGTCGGTGGCGCGGATTATGGTCTGTGGAGAGCCATCGAGGAGGGTTTCGTCTCGGGTCCGCGCCTGTTCTATTGTGGCCGCGCATTCAGCCAGGCTGGCGGTCATGGTGACAGCCGTGCCCCTCATATGGAGTGGCAGCCCTGTGGCTGCTGTGCGCATGGTGGCATCTCTGAAGTTGTTGATGGTGTAGATGCAATTCGCAAATCGGCGCGGGAAGCTCTGCGTCAGGGTGCCCACCATCTAAAAATCTTCGTTTCCGGCGGGATTGCCTCACCCAGCGATCCCATCTGGATGCTCCAGTTCTCAGAAGCTGAAATTGCCGCGGTGGTCGATGAGGCGGTACGCCGCCGAGCCTATGTCGCTGCTCATGCATATACCGCAGAAACTATCACGCGGGCGGTTCGGCTGGGTGTGCGGTCCATCGAGCACGCCAATCTCATCGACAAGGCAGCGGCGGCCGATGTCAGCCGCCACGGAGCCTTCGTCGTACCGACCCTGGCGACCTACAATAGCCTTTACACACATGGGCGCGAGATGGGCGCGCCCGACCATCTGCTCGAAAAACTGGAGGTGGTCCGTGGGCGGGGTCTGGAAGCAATTGAGCTGTGTCGGGCAGCTGGCGTCAAGCTTGGCTTCGGAACAGACCTGCTTGGTCCGCTTCATGCCCATCAGCGCGATGAGTTTCGACTCAGGGCAGAGGTCGAAACCCCGGCACAGATCCTGACGTCGGCGACCTCCGTCAACGCAGAACTGATAAATATGTCAGGCAAGCTCGGCTGCATCGCTCCGGGGGCTTATGCCGACTTTGTGATCGTCGACGGCAATCCGCTGGAGGACCTATCCCTCCTTTACCGCCCCGTGCCCGCGATTACGCAAATCTGGAAGGGTGGGACGCCCGTACACTGAGATATCGTGCGGCGCAGTGCTTGGCGGCTGACAGCCTGGTTGAGAGGCCCGTACACCGTCGTCACAGGCGCCTGCGCTAGTGACTTTGTGACCGCAGGAACCGGCAGCATCTCGCCACGCTGGCAGCACGTCCGGGCCTGCGTCTCGTTGTCGGTCGATGCGCCGGGCGGCAGCATAGAGCGACACTTCATGTCGTTTCCTGTCGCCCCGCAAACCCGTGCCCGTCCGCCGGCCACGCGCGCGTTCCAGAACTACGCGTCGCGCGCCGCGGATTGAGCCTCGGGCAGACATTAAAATTGAGAGAGATTTCTCTCCTACCGCCACCTGCAGCACGCAAAATGGTGGCACGCCAGCGAATATTGGCTATAAGCTGACTTCGGGGTGATCGGATAACCGCCGGATGAAGGCGACCGCATACATCCGGGTAAAGCGTCGCGGCTGGAAACTGGACATACGGCACCTCGCACTATTGGTGCTGCTCACGTTCAGCTTCCAGGCCTACATCGCACAGACCCATATTGACGGTTGGCTGCTTCGGGCCGGCGATGGCCTGAGCCATGCCCTTTCCAACTCGGCGACAACACCCTCGCAATCGCGTGCCCCGCTCCATCGTGGCCATGTAAATTGTCCCTTCTGTCAGGCAGTACTCCACGCTGGAGCGTTTGTTGGTCCGGCGCCGCTCGTATGGCTCGCACCGGCTCTGGCGATCAAAGTCATCACCATTTCTCTGCAGGTACAGCAGGCGCATCGTGATTTTGCCCACATCTGGCAAAGTCGAGCCCCACCCCCACGCTGACTTAGCGCCTCTACACGCGCTGCCACCACTGCTGCGTCATGTGCTCCAACCGACCGAGTGCTTCGTCGGTGGAACAGACTGATAGCTGCAGACCTATCCACACCTATGGAACTGCCATGAGTGAACATCTTTCGCGCTCGCGCTTTGCGCCGCGAGCCGCTGCGGTGCTGGCCGGACTGCTACCACTTCTTGTGGCAGCCTGTGCGGTCGGGCCCAATTTCAAAAGGCCTGCGACCCCTAAGGTCTCCGGTTACACAACCGCGCCACTTGCCGGCACCTCCGCGACCACGGGGGTGGACGCCGGCAACGCCCAGCACTTCGCTGTCGGACACAAGGTGGAGGGAGCCTGGTGGACATTGTTCCGCTCAAAACCACTAGACCGGCTCATCAGCGAGGCGATCACCAAAAACCCAGACCTGAAGGCGGCGCAAGCCGCATTGCGTGTGGCCCTGGAAACGGAGCGCGCCCAGCGGGGATCCTTCTTCCCTTCGGTCGCAGCGAGCTTCTCAGGCTCCCGGAACAGAGCGTCCGCATTGCTGGCCCCAGTCCCGGCCAACAATGCGCTGCAATACAATCTTTTCACACCGGAAGTAACCGTATCGTACATGCCCGACGTCTTCGGGCTAAATAGGCGTACAGCCGAGTCGTTCGCAGCCCAGACACAAGCTGCGCGCTTTCAGATGATCGCCACCTACAACACGCTTGTCGGCAATGTTGTGGTAACTGCGGTCCAGCTCGCCGCTCTCGATGCCCAAATCAGCGCGACCCGTAAACTCGTCGCGATGAATACCCATATGGTGCATATCCTCAAATATCAGTTCAAGAAAGGCTACGCGAGCGGCGTTGATTACGCGGCTCAGAAGGCACAGCTGGCTCAGGTTGCCGCGACGCTTCCTCCACTGCAGAAGCAGAGAGATCAATTGCAGGACCTTCTGGCGGTACTGGTCGGACGCTATCCCTCGCAACAGCCTAGATACCGCATCAGCCTTTCAAGCCTGTCGCTGCCTGGGGAACTTCCTGTCAGCCTCCCATCACGCCTCGTGCGGCAGCGACCAGACATTAGGCAGGCCGAGGCCAATCTGCACGCTGCTAGCGCACAAGTAGGGATCGCGATTGCCAACATGCTGCCGAACATAGAGCTTACGGCGAACGCCGGAAATGCTGCGATTGGTTTCGGCAAACTGTTCACGCCTGGAACGGATTTTTGGGATCTTGGCGCATCGTTGACAGCACCTATCTTCCAGGGCGGAACCCTACTGCATCAGGAACGCGCGGCGCGCGCGGCCTATAAGGAAGCGGCAGCACAATATCGAAGTACCGTTCTAACGGCATTTGAAAATGTTGCCGACACGCTTGCAGCCCTAAAACAGGATGCAGATGCCCTAACTGCTGCCGCCGCTGCTGAGCAGG
>JAGWRJ010000195.1 GCA_028869725.1 Alphaproteobacteria bacterium
CGGTACAACTTGATTAAACCTTTAGGGATTTTGGTGCATAACTCTTAGCGAATGGGCGCCACAATGGCCGGCATGTGGAACGCACTTTCGATCTCCGCAGGCGGGCTTGCCGCCAGCGCCGCGCAGCTGACCTCGGCCGCAAGCAAACTTGTTACTGCCTTTACCGGGCCGTCCACCCCACCTGCCCCAGCAACTCCGGCGCCAGTGCCGTCTTCCACGCCTGCGTCGCGTCCTTTAGCCAGCGCGACGGCGGTGGCGGCGCAAAACGACACTCCAGCCTCGTGGATGGTCGAAATCCTCTCCGCAAAATACGCCTATCGCGCCAATCTGGACGCACTCAAAACTGCCGATCAGCTCGCGCAGAAGACGATCGACACCATCGGCTGACCTCCGATTGTCATCTCTGGAGGGCGTACCTCAACCAGCGGCGCGGGAACATTCGGCTGCATGGCCCACCGCCGCGTGGCATGAGGGCGTTTGCTGTTGTCTGTCGTCCGTGAAGGCGCAGGGCTATACTTGCTTTGCGTCCGCTGACCGGTGGACGCGTGTCCGAACGGATGCGCGCGCAGTCGTTTTGGCACAGCGACGGTCGTCAATTGAGGCAAGGCATGGTGATCAGTTTGCAGACCTACGATACCCCGCATCTGGAAGCTGGAAATATTTCAATATGTTATGTCTCACTCTTAACAGACATTGCGAACATCTGTGACAGACAGCATGCAGCCTGCGGGCAGCGCATCAGCCCAGGCTCTCAACGGCAAGAGCCTTAAATGCGTGCGCCCACCCGCCTGACGCCGGAGCTTGTGCTGCGCGCCTACGCCGAAGGGTTGTTTCCTATGGCGGAGGCGCGCGATGACCCGACGCTTTACTGGATCAGTCCCGATGCGCGCGGAATCATCCCGCTTGACGGGCTCCATGTCAGCCATCGCCTGGCACGTACCGTGCGCAGCGAGCGCTTTACGGTCACGACAGACGCGGATTTCCCGGCGGTGATTGCCGGCTGCGCGGCGCCCGCCGAGGGCCGCAGTGAGACATGGATCAATCCCGAGATCGAAGACCTCTATGTGGAGCTCTTTCGCCGCGGCCATGCCCACAGTCTTGAGTGCTGGCAGAACGGCGAACTCGCGGGCGGTCTTTATGGCGTCCAGCTGGGAGGCGCATTCTTTGGTGAGAGCATGTTTTCGCGGGTACGCGATGCGAGCAAGGTCGCGCTCGTCCATCTCGTGGCGCGTCTCAAAGCGGGAGGTTTCAGCCTTCTGGATACGCAGTTCATTACACCCCACCTGGCGAGTCTGGGTGCAATCGAGATCCCGCGCGGTCGCTACCAGGACCTGCTTGACGACGCCCTGACCCGCTCTGGGGTCTGGTTACGTCACTGCCCCGCTCCTGGCGGCAGGACAACTTTTCCCTCTTTTGCACCCCTGTCAGGCGAGACGGGTTTGACTGGCGTCGTCGGCGGCACGGGCGGCCCTTCCTGGCCGGGCTGGTTGGTCTTGCAGCTGATCACCCAGACGTCATAGAGCGGATGCTGCATGGCGTTGAGGGACGGTGTGGAGGCCCACATCCACCCCGAAAACACCTGACGCGGCGGCTTGTCGGGACGATGGTCGACGATGGTCAAAAAGGCCGTGGTCTCCGGCGTCTCGCTTGGCGGCGTCGAATAGCACCAGTGCGCGGTGATGGTCAGCGTCGCATAGTGGACAGGCACTCCGATGGGGGCGTCGATGTTGACCGCCTGGCCGGTGATCTTGTCCAGTCCACGCAGAATGACCATGCGCTTGATGCCATCCTTGCCGGGGACCGCCTGCGCCACGGTGTGCGGGCGCGGTACCCGCGCCAATTCCTTGGCGGTACTCGTGGTGTTGCTGGGCCCTTCATCCGCGACCGCAGAGTAGGCGGCCAGACCGGCAAGAACCAGAGCCGGCACCGCAACGATCACCCACGATGGGCGCATCAGCCCTTGCCTCCGCCTGTGATCATCCGGCCGATCAGTCCCATCAGATCGACCGATCCCTGGGTATTGGCGATGCTGCCGCCGGGTGGAATCATCCGGTTGCTGCCACCAGGCGTGATCGACAGATAGGCGCTTCCCAGAATCCCCGAGGACGTGATCTTGATCGAGGAATCGACAGGCAGCTTGATGCCGTTCTTGATCGACAGCTGCGCTACCGCCTCATAGGTCTTGGGATTGAGTACCAGCGCCGACACAGTGCCGACCTTGATGCCCGAAAGCCGGACATCGCTGCCAGGATTGATGCCGTCCACACGGCTGAACACTGCCGACACTTCATAACCGGAGATCCCGGTCTCATTGGTCGTGCTGTACGCAAACCAGATAAATCCAACCGCGATGGCGATGACAATCGCGCCGATCAGTGTCTCAAGGCTCCGCTGGGTCATGACCGCACCTATTTGGGCTCCCAGGCTTCATAGTCACTGGTCGAGGGCTGACGCACCCCAGACCCCGCGAGGCTGCCGCGTGGCCGGTAGGCCAGAGGCGTCCCGGTCAGATTGGGGCGATGTTCCTGCTCCCAGGGCTTGATCTTGGGTGACGCCACCGTGGGGGGCTCGCGGAAGGTGTGATGCAACCAGCCATGCCAGTCAGGCGGAATAAGGCTCGCGTCCACGGTGTGCTTGTAAATTACCCAGCGGCGCTTGCCGGTGCGGTCCTGGTAGTAACGGTTACCCAGACTGTCGGCGCCCACATACCGTCCGTGCCGCATTGTCTGCCACAGCGTGCCCAGCGTCGCCCCACTCCACCAGATGAAGATGCGTTTGATCAGATTCATCATGCCTCGCCTTGCCCTAACATCCTGCAGTTTCTGGGCAGAATCGCGGCGGACTATAGGGGCGCCGATCGGCAGAGCCAAGCGGCGGCTTGGCCGCAGCATCCCCCGATTCGAGCCCAATATGCCGCCCCTGGAGCCGCTTTACAGGGACAACACCCACCCCATCCCAGCCTGCACCCGCTCATCCACATTTCGTGAACAAAAAACTCTGGCTGTGAAAAATTTTTCCGCTTCCCGCAGCTCCGTCTTGACAGCAAGCTTTTGCAGGCACTTCCGCGCATTCGTTTACCCACTACATGTGGTGGGTAAGTTCCTGTTAACCGATTAGCTC
>JAGWRJ010000196.1 GCA_028869725.1 Alphaproteobacteria bacterium
AGATTGCCCAGTTGAGGCGATCTAATCCGGACGCGCTGTTCGATCGTATGGAGGAGCTGGTGCGTCAGGGATATGCGCAGCGCATGGGTGTAAACCGCTGAAGATCAGGCCGGGGTTACTTTGAAACGCAAGATCAGAATATACTGATTGGATGTCCCAACATGTCACTGTGGCTGCGGATGGCGAGAGGTCACCTTTTCGTTGAGCACTCTGGCGACGGCAAGTCTTGCAGCTTCAACCGCTCCAGCAAGATAGCCTGGCTCTACGGGACTGGTCTCGCTGCCACCTAGCACCAGGTTCCGTTGCCATACTCCGGTAACCCAGGGCGTGCTGTCTGGCGCGACATGGCCCATATCAATCCGGTCTGTCAGCGTCGCCGTCAACGGGTCGGCAGCCCAATCCTTCAGCAATGTTGCTCTGGGGGTGCGCGCTTCGGCGCCATAGATACGCACGAGCTGCCCAAGGCAGACGCGCCTTAGCTCCTCCTCCCCCAATGATGCGCGCTGATCGGCCGGTATCCCGACAAATCCGAATAGCGCAGCCTGGCCTGAGGCGGTCGTTGCATCATGGATCTCCGGCATGGGGCCCACCATGCTTTGCGCGGTGCCCGAAAGCCCCGCATCACGCCAGAACGGACGGTCATAGACCGCAAAGAACTTCGCGTGTGGCGCCATCCAGGTTGGCGTCGCGCGCCAGCGCTGTACGGTCAGCGTGTCGAGAACCGGTGTGAATTTTACGCTCGCCTCCAGGAGCCTCGGAGGTACTGCCGCAATGACCTGCGTTGCCGTCAGCACGGCTTCGCTACCATCGCCACGAGTTACGGTCAGCTTTACTTCGTCACCATCCAGCGCCATCTCCCGCAGCCGCGTATTGAGAAAAACGCGCGCACCTGGCATTGCCCGAATAAGTGCTCTTACTAATGCCCCCGAACCTCCAGCAAGGCGCATGGCCGGCGGGCCCTCCACCACGCTACGGTAACGTTGCGACGGCTCACGCGACATGCGTTCAAAGACGACATCACCCGCGCTGTGCTGCACGAATGCAGGAAGGCCAAGCTCATCGACCAGGCGCCCGATCCCTGGCTGCATGGCCGGCCAGTACCACGACGGACCAAGATCAAAGCCATCTGCGGAAAGTTGTCCGTTTTCATCAACAGTCAGGATCCTGCCCCCAAGATGCCCACGCGCTTCCACGACCGTAGCTTCTATACCGGCGGCGCACAGGAGGCGGCAGGCGCAGAGCCCAGCCAGGCCGCCACCTATTATGACCACATTTGGGTTCATGCGGGTTGTCGCGTCCAAAAATCTGATGCCACCGGCGTCTCGGATACAGACGAATCCCTCAGACAATAGACTCGTTCCGGTCCAGTCGCGTGCGCCTCTATCGCCACGCGCCTCAGATATCCTGCGTGATCGGCCGGCTGAAAAGCATAACCAGATGACTTTAGCTGCTTTCGACAGGCGTTGATGAAACGGTTCACCTCACGACCGCCCCGGAGCGGGGTCATCGAAGGGGCAAACTGCATCATGCATCAGTGGCGCAAGCTTATACCAGACGCGTGCCCCCTCTGGTCCCACCTGGGCGTGGAAGGCTTTTCCGGGCGGCAAGCGAAGCCAGGTCAAGCGCCCTCTTCTTGCTCCGTCCTCGGTGAATCCCCCATCAATGACCAGCAGTTCCAGCCCAGGGAATTGTGTGAGTTCAATGAGGGCGCCAGCTTGCCAGGTTTCAAGCATAACCTGCTCACCTGCACCGTTAAAAAGAACGCGTGAGTCGCATACACCAGGACGCAGCTGCGCCGGTTCGCCCTCGCCTGGCCGCCGCACGACAGGCGCATGATCGTCCTGTCTGAACTGCCACAGTTTGACAAAGATGGTGCATCCATCCTTACTGCGCGGCGCATGGCCGCTTCCGGGCGGATTACGAACATAGGTTCCGGCAGGAAAGTCTCCGGTCTCATCCTGAAATGTACCCTCCAGAACAAGAAACTCCTCGCCGCCTGGATGCAGGTGACGGGCGAAATCGCTTCCAGCTGCGTAGCGAACGATGGACGTTGCGCGTGCCTTCTCGTCTCCGATACGGAACAGCATGCGTCGTTCCACGCCTCTGGCAGGGCTCGGCACCCAATTCAGGGTACTGGCATCAACAAGTGCGCGCGCGGAAAGGTCATCATTAAGTAACATGTACCAAGCTCTCAGCTAGTCTGTAGGTCTTGCACCA
>JAGWRJ010000197.1 GCA_028869725.1 Alphaproteobacteria bacterium
CGGAAATTTATTTGCACGTTGTTTCCTCCTTGTCGTCCAGCCGTGAAGCTTGCCGAAAATGCACAAACGAACTTACGGTACCGTGACGCTCTAACAAGTGACGCAGTGTGATAAGTTTGAAACATGAGCCCAATCCCAGGCATGATGGCGCACGAATGGAGAACGCCGTTGTGTGCGGTGGTGAAGCAGCGGCCTTACTGAACCGGTGGTCGCGCCAGCTTTGGCGCGCGCTGGTGCTTAGCGCGTTGACATTTGCCGTAGGCGGTTGTGCAGGGATCTCACGTGATCTCGCGGGGATATTGCCCCTGACGCGGCCGCATTGGAATGCGACGCGGCACGACATTCGGTCCCGACTGGCGAGGACGGGCAATATCGACTCTGTGCTCGCAGCGTTCTACGCAGCGCGTGGCTATCGCCCAGTGTGGAGTGGCAGTGCGGCGGCGCGGCGGCGCGCGGTAGTGGCAATGCGCGTGCTTGCGCAGGCTGATACGCAAGGTTTGCCTCTGACCGCATATCCGTTTGCTGTAAGCATTGTCCGCAGGCCAGGTCAGCGTGCGGCGGCCGACGATCTCGAGCTCACGCAATCTCTTCTTGCCTACATGCATGACGTTCGTCTGGGTCGACTTCAGCCTTCACAGGTGTATCAGGACATCAGGCTACCTTCACGGCAGTTCGACCCTGCGGCTGCGCTGGCAAGGGCTCTTGCGACAAAGGACCTGAAAAACTTCCTTAAGGGGCTCCCGCCACCTGCGCCCCAGTACCGCGAACTCGTTGACGCCCTGGCCCGTTATCGCAGGATTGAGGCCAAAGGAGGCTGGCAGCGGCTCGGGCCTCATCCCTCGCGCGCTCAGCTTGCTGCCCGCCTCGGCTTTGAGGATGCCGCCTTTGCGGTCCTGCACCATCCTTCGGCTGGGGCGGTCGCGTCTGCCTTGCGACGGTTTCAGGCGCGCCATGGCCTCAAGCCGGATGGGGTCTTTGGACCGAGGACCAGACAGGCACTCAATGTGACTGCGCGGCAGCGGATCGGTGAAATCAAGGCGAACCTTGAACGGTGGCGATGGCTGCCACGCCACTTTCCGGAGCGTTATATCGTGGCCAACGTGCCTGCCCAGCGCGTAGCCCTGATTGTGGACGGCAGGACGGAATTGCAGTCCAAAGTGGTGATTGGCCTCAAACTTGCGGATGACACCACGCCAATTCTGCTGACCAAGGCGGACGCCGTCATTGCCAATCCGCCGTGGGATATTCCTGACGACATTGCGATACAGGGACTATTGCCCCACCTGCGGCGCGATCCCAACTATCTTCGGGCCCGTCACATGGTCCTGGTAGGAGCGCCCCCACATACGCGGATCGACTGGGCCAATTTCACGGGCAGCCGCCTTCCCTATCAGATCCGGCAGTTGCCAGGTCCTCATAATGTTCTGGGCAATATCATGTTGAACATGCCCAATCATTTTGATGTGTATCTCCATGGGACCTCGGATCCTCGCCTGTTTGGTCTCTCCGATCGGGCACGCAGCCACGGCTGTGTGCGCGTACAGAAGATCGGCAAGCTCGCTGAGCTTGCGCTTGAGGGGTCAGTGACTGACCCGGCGCAGGCTCTGCGTGCCGCGATCGCCACCGGCCAGACCCAGAGACTGGCATTGCTCCGCCCTTTGGCCGTCTATCTCCTGTACTGGACAGCGCAGGTGGAGCACGACGGCGAGGTTGCATTCTGGCCCGATCGCTATGATCGCGACCCTCCGCTCCTGGCCAAGCTCGAGCCTCCCGCCACTGCCGTCGCTCTGCATCTTCTGCCTGGGGCAAAGGGGGCCCGCATGGGGGGTGGAACCAGGAGGCGCCGATAAAGAGGTGCGGGATTTCGTGTCTGGCGACGCCTTTGGCCTAGCGGGGGCGGAAAAGCCCTGTTATAGGGGCGCCCTTCCGGCGCGGGGGGCCGCACCGGGAGTGCCCGGGCGCGGGCGTGGCGGAACTGGTAGACGCGCTGGATTTAGGTTCCAGTGACGCAAGTCGTGGGGGTTCAAGTCCCTCCGCCCGCACCAGCCTTCGCCCGTTCCTCGGGCGATGGCTGCCAAGCCGGACGGCGAGAAGCCTCATAACGAAGACGCCGCGGTGCGGCCAGCCGAACAAGGACTGATTTTAGGAATATCCCATGCAGATCACCGAGACCGCCAACGAAAGCCTGCGCCGCGAATTTCGCATCGTGATCGGTGCCAAAGATCTCGACGAGCGGCTGTCGGGGCGCATCGCCGAAATCCAGCCGCAGGTGCATCTGAAAGGGTTCCGTCCAGGCAAGGCCCCGGTTTCGTTTCTCAAGAAGACCTACGGCAAGTCGATGATGAGCGAGATCATCGAGGCCGCAGTGCAGGAATCTGTTCAGAAGGCGGTTACCGAGAACGCTCTGAAGCCGGCGTTCCCACCCAGTCCCGATCTGGTCAGCGACCTTGCACAGGTGGTCGAAGGCAAGTCTGATCTCGAATTCAATGTGAAGATCGACCTAATGCCGGAATTCGAGATCACGGACCCGGCCAAGCTCAAGGTTGAAAAGCTTGTAGCCCCGGTTTCAGACGAGGATGTCGAGGAAGCGCTCAAGAATTTGGCCCAACAGGTGCGCACCTATTCAGATCGGGCCGAGGGCGAGGACGCTGAGAAGGACGATCAGGTTACTATCGACTTTGTCGGTCGTGTCGACGGCGAAGAATTTGAAGGCGGTAAGGCCGAAGGTTTTCAGCTCACGCTCGGTTCCGGTCAGCTGATTCCAGGTTTCGAAGATCAGCTGATTGGCGCCAAGGTTGGTGATACGCGGCTGGTGGATGTGACATTCCCGGCAGACTATGGCGCCGAAAAGCTGGCTGGTAAGCAGGCTCAGTTCGATGTCACGGTTCATGCAGTCAAGCGGCCGGACGAGGTCACCATCGATGATGAGCTGGCCAAAAAGCTCGGACTTGATTCGCTTGGCACGCTCAAGGATCGGGTCCGCGACCAGATGAAGGCAGACTATGCCCGCGCCAGCCGTCTGCATCTCAAGCGTCGCATTCTAGACGCGTTGGATGCGGGGCACAGCTTCGAACTGCCACCGACCATGGTCGAAAACGAGTTCAATGCGATCTGGAAACAGGTTGAAGAAGAACTCAAGCGTGATGGCAAGTCAGCCGAGGAAGAGGGCAAGAGCGAGGACGAACTCAAGGCCGAGTACCGCGCCATCGCCGAACGCCGGGTGAAGCTGGGTCTCGTCTTGGCGCGTCTAGGCGAGCAAAACGGGATTCAGGTTTCCCAGGAGGAACTCAATCGCGCCATCATGGACCAGGCACGGCGCTTTCCCGGCCAGGAGCAGCAGGTTTTTCAATATTACACTCAGAACGCTGCCGCCCAAGCCGAATTGCGCGCCCCCATCTACGAAGAAAAGGTCGTAGACTTCATTGCGGAGCTGGCGCAGGTCGATGAGCGCCCGGTCAGTCGGGAAATCTTGTTCTTGGATCCGGATGAGGCGGCGGAGAAGCTGAAGGAGCAGCAGTAGATCTCCGTTACTACCGTTCCAGGCAGTTTTCGGAGCGAGTGTGCATCTGCCGGACCCCGGCACGTCGCGCGCTGCCGGATGGGGCAGAGGCATTTGGGCGCAGCGGCATCTTTGTCGCATCACGAGGCCAGCCTGGCCGCTGACATGGGTTTCTCGTGCAGGTTGGATGCCCCCTATGGGGCACGTTCCGTGCGAGGTGGTTGACAGGCAACCGGCGGGCTCTAGGCTCAGCCATTGAATCGAAAGGCAATACGGGATCCATGCAAGACCCCCGCGACGTCTACATGAACACGCTCGTACCCATGGTGGTGGAACAAACTGCCCGTGGCGAGCGTGCCTATGACATTTATTCGCGTCTGCTTAAGGAACGCATCATTTTCATCACAGGGGTGGTGGAGGACTACGGCGCTAGTCTGATCACGGCACAGCTACTTTTTCTGGAAGCCGAAAACCCCAAAAAAGAAGTGCATATGTATATTAACTCGCCGGGCGGGGTGGTTACGGCGGGATTGGCGATTTATGACACGATGCAGTACATCCGTCCTGCGGTCACAACCTTATGCATAGGGCAGGCGGCCAGTGCGGCCTCCCTTTTGCTCTGCGCGGGCGAAAAGGGCCTGCGGTTTTGTCTGCCAAATGCGCGGATTTTGGTGCATCAGCCATCGGCATCCTACTACGGGCAGGCCGCTGATATTGCCCGGCATGCTCAGGAAATCGTCAAGCTGAAGCGGCGTTTGAACGAAATCTATGCCCACCATACCGGCCAAACCGTCGAGGCGGTTGAAAAGGCACTGGATCGGGATACCTATATGATGGCCGAGGAGGCACGGAATTTTGGCTTGATCGACCAGGTCCTCGAGCGCCGGCCGGAGCCGGGCAGCGAAGCCTGAGGCGGATTCCAGGGCGATGGCTGTGCAAAGCCAAATTAAACAAATCTTGATCCCGTCGCGGCTATCGTGGTCGAATATGAGCGGTAGGGGTCAACCGGCCGTGGACGCTCGCTCGGGGCGACGGTCCTTGGTCCGGCAACAGGACCTGCCGGCTTTGGCGGGCAGGGCATCCAGGAGAGCCCATGAGTAAATCGAACGGCGGCGAATCCAAAAATACGCTGTATTGTTCTTTCTGCGGCAAGAGCCAGCACGAAGTTCGCAAGCTGATTGCGGGGCCAACCGTATTCATTTGCGACGAGTGCGTTGAACTCTGCATGGAGATCATTCGCGAGGAAAACAAAACCTCGTTCATGAAGAGCCGTGACGGCGTCCCGTCTCCAGCCGAGATTTTCAAGGTGCTGGACGATTATGTGGTTGGCCAGTCCCACGCCAAAAAGGTGCTGTCGGTAGCTGTCCACAATCACTACAAGCGCATCAACGCTAGCGGCAAGAACGGTGACGTGGAGCTGGCGAAGTCGAACATCATGCTTATCGGTCCCACAGGCTGCGGCAAGACATTGCTCGCTCAAACGCTTGCCCGCATTCTGGATGTACCGTTTACCATGGCCGATGCAACCACCCTGACCGAGGCCGGGTATGTCGGTGAGGACGTCGAGAACATCATTCTGAAATTGCTCCAGTCCGCAGACTATAATGTCGAACGGGCGCAGCGTGGCATCGTGTACATTGACGAAGTCGACAAGATCAGTCGCAAGTCGGATAACCCTTCCATTACACGCGATGTCTCTGGTGAAGGTGTGCAGCAGGCATTGCTCAAGATTATGGAGGGCACGATTGCCTCCGTGCCGCCGCAGGGTGGTCGTAAGCACCCGCAGCAGGAATTCCTGCAGGTCGACACGACCAATATCCTCTTTATCTGCGGAGGGGCGTTCGCTGGTCTGGACAAGATCATTTCCTCGCGGACCCAGGGTACGTCGATGGGATTTGGTGCCCAGGTGCGGGGTGCTGACGAGCGTGATACGGGCGAGATCCTGAGGGACGTGGAGCCTGAGGATCTCCTGAAATTCGGCCTCATCCCCGAGTTCATTGGACGACTACCCGTGCTCGCGACGCTGGGTGATCTGACAGAGGAAGCGCTGATTGAGATCCTGACGCGGCCGAAGAACGCACTGGCCAAGCAGTATCAGCGGATGTTCGAAATGGAAGGCGTGAAGCTGCGCTTCCAGGATGAAGCGCTGCACGCCATTGCGCGTCGGGCGATAACCCGCAAGACCGGCGCACGTGGTCTGCGCTCGATCATGGAAGGCATCCTGCTCGACACCATGTATGAGCTGCCCACCTTGCAGGGTGTGCAGGAGGTGGTGATCACCGCCGACGTGGTGGATGGCGGCTCTCGCCCGCTCTACACCTATTCGGATAAGGGGCAGGCGCGGGAACAGTCGGCCAGCTGATCTGCCCGCTACCTATGGTAGAAGGCCGGATATGGCAGGGAACTAGGCCCGGCCATGGTGATTCGCATCATGTCGGATCATGACCCGATGCCACGCGTTAAACGTATGCAGAGTGGATGCTGGGCGGGTCCTCAATCGGAGCTGCCGTATCCCTGGAGGGCCTGTACCCAATAGATTGGGGCTGAGCCGCCCCTCGGCGCCTTGAAAGTGCCTTGCCCGGGGGCCACGTTAACGCAGCGGAGTCGGCCCATCCGGGAGGCTCTATCATCCGGTTCCTGCCCGCCTAAACCAGGGGGATGAACCAAATTTCCCGATCCTTGGGGGTCGGCGAGGAGAAATTTAATGTCTGAAGACAACGCTGTGACGACTTCTCAAGGAGAACCTGGCGGCCAGTTGGCGCCCGTCCTGCCGCTGCGGGACATTGTCGTGTTCCCGCACATGATCGTCCCCCTCTTCGTAGGCCGCGAGAAATCAGTGCGTGCCCTCGAAGAAGTGATGAACGACGAAAAGCAGATCCTGCTCCTGACCCAGAAGCAGGCGGCGGATGACGATCCAGCTCCCGAAGGACTGCATACGGTGGGCACGCTCGCAACGGTATTGCAGCTGCTCAAATTGCCCGATCAGACGGTGCGTGTCCTTGTTGAGGGCAAAAGCCGTGCGCAGGTGGTTGGATTCACAAATCGCAGTGACTTCTTTCAGGCACAGATCGTCCATGTTCCGGAGACCGGAGGAGATGCGCAGGAAATCGAAGCTCTGGTTCGTACCGTCAAGACCAATTTTGAGCAGTACATAAAGCTCAACAAAAAGGTACCCGCGGAAACATTGGCGAGCGTAGCGCAGATCGAGGACCCAGCGAAACTTGCTGATACGGTTGCCTCGCATCTTTCAGTCAAGATTCCCGATCGTCAGCAGCTACTGGAGACGCTTAACGTCACTGAGCGGCTTGAGCGCGTGCTCGCTTTGATAGAGGGCGAAATCGGCGTGTTGCAGGTGGAGCGCAAGATCCGCAGCCGGGTCAAGCGTCAGATGGAGAAGACGCAGCGCGAGTATTATCTGAACGAGCAACTCAAGGCGATCCAGAAAGAATTGGGCGAAGGAGAGGAAGGGCGCGACGAACTCAACGAGCTCGACGAACGTATTCGCAAAACCAAGCTATCCAAGGAGGCTCGCGAAAAGGCGCAGGCTGAAATGAAGAAGCTGCGCCAGATGAGCCCGATGAGTGCTGAAGCGACGGTCGTGCGCAATTATCTGGACTGGCTCTTGAGTTTGCCTTGGGGCAAGAAGTCCAAGATCAAGAAGGACATTCAGCTCGCCGAAAACATCCTGCATGATGACCATTATGGTCTCGACAAGGTCAAGGAGCGTATCCTTGAGTACCTCGCGGTGCAGCAAAGGGCTGGTAAAATCAAAGGCCCGATCCTGTGTCTGGTAGGACCTCCCGGCGTGGGCAAGACAAGCCTTGCGCGTTCCATCGCGAAGGCGACCGGGCGCGAATATGTGCGCATGAGCCTTGGTGGTGTGCGCGATGAAGCGGAAATCCGTGGACATCGGCGCACCTATATCGGCTCAATGCCGGGCAAGGTGATCCAGTCGATGAAGAAGGCGAAGACTTCGAATCCACTCTTTCTCCTCGATGAAATCGACAAACTCGGTGCGGATTGGCGAGGAGATCCTTCGAGCGCATTGCTCGAAGTTCTCGACCCCGAGCAGAACCATGCCTTCAATGATCACTATCTCGAGGTCGATTTTGATCTGTCAGATGTGATGTTCATCACCACCGCGAATTCGCTGCGAATGCCGCAACCGCTGATGGACCGGATGGAAATCATACGTATCCCGGGCTACACCGAGGACGAGAAGGTGGAGATCGCTAAGCGGCACCTGATCCAGAAGGAAGTCAAGGCGCATGGTCTGAAAGATGGCGAGTGGCAGATCACCGATGCCGCCTTGCGCGACCTGATTCGCTACTACACACGGGAAGCGGGTGTACGTAATCTTGAACGTGAGATAGCCAATCTCACGCGCAAGGCGGTCAAGGATATTGTTTCGGGCAAGATCACTTCGGTCACGGTGACACCTGATAACCTCGGTGACTACGCAGGTGTACGCAAATTCCGCTTCGGCGAGATCGAAGGTGAAGATCAGGTGGGCGTTGTTACCGGCCTAGCCTGGACGGAAGTGGGCGGCGACACACTGCAGATTGAGTCTGTAATGCTTCCTGGAAAGGGGCGCATGCAGACCACCGGCAAGCTTGGCGACGTCATGAAGGAATCGATCGATGCAGCGCGCTCGTTCGTACGTTCCAAGGCGACAAGCTACGGGATCAAGCCACCGTTGTTTGACCGTCGTGACATCCACGTCCACGTTCCGGAAGGCGCTACCCCTAAGGATGGTCCTTCGGCCGGTGTTGCGATGGCGACATCGATCATCTCCGTGCTCACCGGAATTCCAGTGCGCCGGGATGTTGCGATGACAGGCGAGGTCACCCTGCGCGGCCGGGTCCTTCCCATCGGCGGACTGAAGGAAAAGCTTCTGGCCGCGCTTCGAGCTGGTATCACCACGGTGCTGATTCCGAACGAAAACGAGAAGGATCTGGCGGAGATCCCGGACAACGTGAAGACGGGGCTCAAGATCGTCCCTGTATCCACGGTCGACGAGGTCCTGAAGGTCGCCCTCGTACGTCAGCCCGAACCCATCACCTGGGAGGAGCCTGAGATCGAGCCTGGGCCACTGCCACCTCCCGATACCGCCGAAGGCGTCGGCGCGGGCCTGGCACATTAAGGCGTATCCCGGCGGGCTCCGGCCGGGCTAAAGTCTTCCGGGCGGCCTTGGCCGCCCGGATTTTTTCGTAAAAGTCTTTGCCAATCTCGGATTTC
>JAGWRJ010000198.1 GCA_028869725.1 Alphaproteobacteria bacterium
ACTGTTCGAACTTGCCCATAATGGCACGCTATTCCTGGATGAAGTGTCGGACATGCCGCTGGAAACCCAGGGTAAGATTCTACGCGTTCTGGTTGAGCAGACTTTCCAGCGTGTAGGCGGCACTTCCCGCGTACAAGTCGACGTACGAGTGGTGTCTTCAACCGTGCGCGATCTGCGCTCGGAAATTTCATCTGGACGCTTCCGTGAGGACCTCTATCATCGCCTCAACGTAGTACCGGTACGCGTACCTTCACTGGCCGAGCGTCGTGACGATATCCCTCTGCTAATCAGCCACTTTATGAAAAGGCTATCAGCGGGGGGAGGCCTGCCTATGCGGGACATCGGAGACGATGCCATGGCAGCGCTTCAAGCCCATGACTGGCCCGGTAACGTACGTCAGTTGCGCAATGTCGTGGAGCGCCTGCTTATTCTTGCCAGTGATGACGCTACACAGGCAATTTCCGCAGAATTATTGCCAGCCGACCTCGGTACGTCAGCCCCATGGAATAACGGTGGGAAGGGTGACCTGGTGATTTCTCTGCCACTGCGTGAAGCCCGCGAAATCTTCGAACGCGAATATCTGCTGGCACAGATCAACCGTTTTGGTGGCAATATTTCACGAACCGCCGCTTTTATTGGTATGGAGCGTTCTGCGCTGCATCGCAAACTTAAATCTCTCGGGGTGGGTACCAACGGCGGAACAGCTCAGCTGACCGGTGGACCTCGAGATCAACTTGCTAACGCCTGATCATGGGAAGCTCACGATTCCATGGCTGGTCGAGGCGTATGCCTTCTGCTCGCTGGGCATACGTGAACGGGCAATATGTTCCGCACGCGCTGGCGCGAATCCATGTCGAAGACCGCGGATTACAGTTTGCTGATTCCGTCTATGAAGTTTGCGCCATCGTCGATGGCCTGATGATGGACGAGGAGGAACACCTCGATCGACTCGAACGGTCATTGCGGGAACTCGCAATCCCCATGCCCATGGGCCGCGCCCCCCTAAAGCTCGTGTTGCGGGAAATGGTCCGTCGCAACGCCTTGCGACACGGCCTCATCTATCTTCAGGTAACGCGTGGAACCGCCCGCCGCGATCATGCGGCGCCGTCTGACCTGCGGCCTTCACTAATCCTGACCGCCCGTCCCGTGGATCCCGTCCTGCTTGAACGCCGCCGCCAGCTCGGGGTGAAGGCGATCAGCCACCCGGACGAGCGTTGGGCACGGTGCGATATCAAATCGACTGCCTTGCTGCCCAACACGCTGGCCAAAACCGCCGCCCGCCGCCAGGGCGCCTTCGAGGCTATACTCGTTGACGGGGATGGCTACGTTACTGAAGGCGCATCTACCAATGTGTGGATCGTCACCAAGGACGGGGAGATCGTAACCCGGAATCTTTCGCACAACATTCTGCCCGGGGTGACCCGGCGGGTCATTCTGGAGGCCGCCGCTGAAGCGCAGATGCGAATCAGCGAGCGAAAATTCACCCTGGAAGAGGCAAAGTCCGCACGCGAGATCTTCCTTACGGCCGCAACCCTGGGTGCGACCTCGGTGGTGGAGCTGGACGGCCGGCCGATTGGGAATCAGCGGCCGGGGCAGATAAGTCAAAGGATTCAAACCCTTTATGCCGATCTTGCCGGGCGGCGTGCTGTCCGTTTGTTGCCATCGTCTAATTGAAATCCTTCGCTTCTGCAGCAAATCACCCTATGCTGGTGTCATACTCGCCTCCAGCCGCGTCGCGGCAGGTGGGGGCGGCTGGCCGGAAAAATGGGTTAACCCATGAGTGAAAAACAACAGAATCTGCAGGACACTTTTCTCAACGCCGTGCGTAAAGCAAAGGCACCCGTCACGATCTTCTTGGTCAACGGGGTAAAACTGCAGGGCAATATTACTTGGTTCGACAATTTTTGCGTTCTGCTCCGTCGGGACGGTCAAGTGCAGCTCGTTTACAAGCACGCAATCTCGACCGTGATGCCTCTGGCGCCCATCCAGTTGCAGGAGACAGAGATCGCGGCACTGGAGACCGCCTGACAGAGCAGCGCCGCAAGGAACCGGTGGCTCCGCGCCGGGCTATCGTTTTGCATGTCGGGTTTAAGGGCCGCAGCGCCGGGGATAGTCCCTGGCGAGATGCGCAGGCGCGTTTGGATGAGGCTGTCGGACTGACCGCCGCCATCGGTCTCGTCGTTGTGGCCGCTCAGATAATAAGTATTGCACGTCCGGTGCCGGCCACGCTGATTGGAAGCGGTAAGTTCAACGAGCTAGCGGAGCTTATACGCCGCCTCGAACCTGAAGTTGTCGTCGTCAATGCTCAACTGTCGCCCGTTCAGCAACGTAACCTAGAACGAGCGTGGCAGACCAAGGTCCTCGATCGTACCGCACTCATTCTTGAGATCTTTGGCGAACGGGCTAAGACCCGAGAGGGTCGCCTGCAGGTTGAACTGGCTCATCTGACCTATCAGCGCAGCCGTCTCGTGCGAAGCTGGACCCATCTTGAACGCCAGCGCGGCGGCTTTGGCTTTCTAGGTGGGCCCGGTGAAACTCAGATCGAGACTGACCGCCGGTTGATAGGAGAACGCCTTGCCAAGATTCGTCGAGAGCTCGAGAGTGTAAAGCGTACACGAGGCCTGCATCGCCAAGCGCGCCGCCGCGTCCCGTATCCCATCGTCGCGCTTGTAGGCTATACCAACGCGGGCAAGTCTACGCTCTTCAATACGCTGACCAAGGCGCAGGTGATGGCCGAAAATCTGCTGTTTGCCACCCTTGATCCTACCATGCGGGCAATCAGGTTGCCGGATCGCCGTCAGGTCATTCTGTCTGACACCGTCGGATTTATATCAGACCTACCCACTGAACTCGTGGCTGCATTTCGCGCCACCCTTGAGGAGGTGCTGGAGGCGGATCTGATTGTGCACGTGAGAGATGCATCCCACCAAGAAAGTGAAGCTCAAAAAGGTGATGTACTGAAGGTCCTGTCAGACTTGGGTATTGATGCAGGTGGCGAGCGTCCTTTGATCGAGGCTTTGAACAAGATCGATCTGCTCGAACCGGAAACACGCAATGGATTGCTCACTCAAAATCGGATGGCGTCAAACGGGCCTATTGCAATCTCGGCAATTACTGGTGTTGGTCTTGATACATTACTCGAGCGGATGGCTACAGTGCTGGGCAAGGAAAGAGTTCTCCTCCGGTTGGAGCTAGACGCTTCGGATGGCGAGGGACTGGCGTGGACCTACGCACATTCGCATGTACTCTCCCGCAACGATCGGGAAGATGGACTGCAACTTGAGATTGCCGTTGATCCACTAGAGCTTGAACGCTTTTCGCTTCGCTTTAGAGAAAGGCTCAAGCCTCTGTCGGAGAAGTCCTAGATACTCTAGAAGTCACGCATAGCTCGCGACCTCGACGCTCCCGATAGAGCAGGGGGCATGTCGCATTCCAGTCAGATTCAGAAAGCTGGAGCTGAAGCGTTATTAGTAGACGCAAGAAATCGCGCGCAGTGTTCCATGCTGGGACAATTCTGAATACTTCGCCCTCATCTCGGCGGCGTTATTCCTTCCATGCACAGGAACGCTACATATCTCTAACATTGATAAACTGTATAATGAGTATAAATATTCGATTCAGCAAAGCGCCGTAGGCTGCACCGTGCGTGCAACCAAAGGAGCTGACCATGCAGGTTACTCATGCAACGAACCAGCCGCTAATACAGGCAACCATGAAGGCGCCTGAGCATATAGAGGCCCCGGGTCCGGATCACGACGGCGACGTCGACAACGCGACCACGCCTGCGCCGACCTCAACTGCCTCGACACCGCCGACCGGGATGGGAGTGCACGTCAACACCCGTGCCTGACTTTGGGCGTCGGCATGTTCTGGCGTGCCGACGCCGCCTATACGAATAACGCTACAAAGATGACGTGCGGTGTAGCCAAAAGCCGGAGGGCAGGGGTGATTGTTGCGTCCCACACAACCCGGTTTTCCTTTAGAGGGGCTTATTCCTGACGCTTGGCGAGTTGCCACAACTCCTCCATCTCCGCGAGCGTGGCATCGTTTAGACCTCGACCCTGCTCATTCAGTTTTCGCTCAATCACCCCGAAGCGCCTGATAAATTTGGCGTTAGTTCGCCTCAAGGCATCTTCCGGATTCACCCGAAGGTGCCGCGCGAGATTCACAACAACAAAGAGCAGGTCGCCGATTTCGCCTGCAACTTC
>JAGWRJ010000199.1 GCA_028869725.1 Alphaproteobacteria bacterium
GGGAGGGATAGGCACCTGGAATTTGCCCCAGGCGGCCCAGAGCGTCGCCAGCGCCGGAACAAGCAGGATCCCTGCGAGCGCCATGCCTACGCGGGATCGTGCCTTCAGCGACCAGCCAAAGGCGGCCCAGATGAGCAGGTTTACAGAAGTGTCTTCAAGGAAGTCGATGCTGTCGGCGAACAGGGAGACTGAGCCGATAGCCAGAGCTACCGCGAACTCGATGCCGAAATAACCCAGGTTGAGCAGCGCCACGATGAGGACGACGCGGCGGAGAGAGGCGTGCGCCTCGGCGTCAAGGACAGGTGACATCACGTGGATTCCTGCGAGCGGACGGCTTTCAGATCGTAGCCTGATCCTACGGAGGACGCGTCCACAAGCCTGCTGTTGGCGCCTACGCATGCCGGGCGAAAATGAGCGTCTTCCCATGCGGTAAGAAAACCATAAGGCTGGGCGCCAAGCATGGCGATACCAAATGGCCTTTGCTGGTTGCGATGACTCGTTCCTTACCTTATGCGCACGAAATGCGGCCCCACGCTCCTTCGGTGGACTTCCGTCATCGCGTAGTGGCCAAGGTGTTCAGGCGGTTGATTCGGTCGGTCGAACGCGACCTATGCGCCCCGGGGGCCTTGCCGGTACGCGGTATCCATCGCGTTTTGGTGTGTCGACCCAACCACCGTCTGGGCAATGCTGTCTTGATCAGTCCGCTGATTGCAGAGCTTGAAAGAATCTATCCGGGCGCGGAAATCGACATCGTGACAGGCGGTCGCGCCGCACAGTCGCTGTTTTCGACACGTTTCAACGTGCGCAGCGTCATCTGCCTTCCGCGACGCATCGCCCGACATCTGTGGACGACTGTGGGCCTGCTCAGGCAGCTTCGGCTGTCGTCCTATGACTTGGCGATTGACGCGTGCATCGGCTCGCAATCTGGACGCTTATTGCTGGCGTGGGTGCATGCTCGCTACAAGGTCGGATTCTCAGCGTCATCATGGGATGGCGATCAGGTGAATGAGACTGATCTTTCGTGCCCGGAGCATATGGCGAAGCGAAGCGTATTTCTTCTGCGCCAGGCCCTTGGTAGAAAGGTTGAACCTGCCTATCCGCCTCTGGACATAAGGCTCAGCGACGTCGAACGGGCCCGGGGCCAGGAGGCACTGACCGCCATTCTTGGGCAGACGGCGTCGGAGCACGGCAAAAAGGTGGTGGGCGTGTTTGCGAATGCCACCGGAGCCAAGCGCTACAACGAACATTGGTGGCAATTGTTCCTGATCGCGCTTCAGCTACGCCGCCCGGACATTGTCGTGGTCGACGTCCTCGCTGAACATGGCGCTTCGCAGCTGAGCGGCAGCTTCGCCTCGTTCTACACACGCGATGTGCGCAAGCTCGCCGCTGTCATCGCCAGCATGGACGGCTTCATCAGCGCAGACTGCGGGGTCATGCATGTCGCCTCGGCCAGTGGCACGCCGACTTATGGTCTGTTTTCGGTCACTGACGAAACAAAATACGCACCCTATGGGCGCGGCAGCGGTGGAATCGATACGCGAAATCTGAGCGCTACCGATGCGGCGGCAGCCGTCAGCTGGCTTTTTTCTGGTGTATGTCGTGTGGAGACCGCGGGCGCCAGCATGGCAGACACATGACGGTATGCCACCGCGCTTCGAACTTGCCCAAGACGAACTCAGCCATCACCTATATCAAGGAACGCTGTGCCCTGTGCATCAGGGTTCGGTAACTCGCTGATGCGTCGGCGGGCGTCGGAGCTCGCGACCGCATGTCCGCGACTGTAGCCCGCGGCCGGACGCCGTCAAGGCGCGCCGGGCCGTGTCCTCGGCTAAAGCCTGCGGGCCGCGCCCACCCCGGCGCTTGCCTCCTTGACGGCCCCCGGCCGCGCGCTCCTGACCGTCGCGGGCGATGAACTCAGGAAAGACGGTGGCAGGCACTTTTGGTTGCCGTGTGTCGTAGGTGCTCAAGCACCTGCTCGGTCAGCAACTTCTTCGCCGCCCGTTCTCCGTCTCCAGCTCCTTCAGCCGCTTCGCGTCGGGCACGCTCATCCCCCGAACTTGCTGCGCCACAGGTAGTACGAGGCCTCGCTAAAGCCGTGCCGCCGGCACAGTTCCTTCACCGGCAGGCCGGCTTCCGCCTCACGCAGGAAGCCGATCATCTGCTCTTCGATAAACCGCTTCTTCACGTCCAATCTCTATCAGTTGAGGGACGGGACTCGAAACCGCTGTGCTACTCAAAACCCGGGGGACGTCGCTGCATAACTTGGGCTGAATTACCGGACACTGGGTCCTGGTCACCATTTCCATCCAGTGAATGCTTGCGCACGCCCTGCTACGCGTCCAGCATTGGCAAGCACCCGGGTCAAACGAAACCATCTCGACTCGCGCTTGCCCAAGGCCGATCAGCAACGCCTCATCGAGCGCCTTGAGTGAAACCTGCAATCCCACTGCCTGACAACTGACTAGGAACCACCGTGGCCATCAATCTCGACGCCCTGTCTCATGCCGAACTGCAAGCGCTCATTGAAAACGCGGAGGCGCAAATGGCAGCCACACGCAAGAACCGCGTCCACGAAGTACGCGCAAAGATCGATGCGCTCCTCCAGAACGCAGGCCTCACCCTGGACGAGGTCTACCCCCGGCGCGGCGGCAAGGGCGCGACCGGCGTCAAGTCGACCGTCGCTCCCAAGTACC
>JAGWRJ010000200.1 GCA_028869725.1 Alphaproteobacteria bacterium
CGGCAATCGGTTCTCAAAGACGCAATCGCACATGAAGCCGAATTTCGTGCGCTCTACGAGATCGCTCTGGCGCCGATCAAAGTACGGCGGAGCATATTCTATTTCGCGAGTGGCCGGAGTGCGGGCCTCATGCTGTCCGGTGCGGTGCGGTTGCTGGAAGGCCTGCGCCACGTAATCGGTGATCTCGTCGCATTCGCGGCATCTGCCCAGGAGCGCTTCGAGGCGCCAGCATTGCGTGATCTTTTTGCGACATTACAGCGTGATCTCGACGCCCAATACCTCGCGGACATGGACCGTCATCTTGCATTCCTAAATCTGCGCCAAGGCGAGTTGTTCAGCGCGAAACTCGGGGCCGGCAATGAGGGCAAAGACTTTATTCTGCGCTATTTCGTACAGGAGCGATGGGCTTGGCTCAAGGACCTGTTGAACGGCGCACCGCCGCATTACCAGTTCAGCCTTCACCCGCGGGACGAAGCCGGCGCACGCGCACTTTCCGAGATCAGCGAGTCAGCTCTCTCGAATGTGGCGATCACGACCAGCGAGGCCGCGGACCATGTCAACGCGTTCTTCGAGATGCTTCGGACAGAGCTCGCCTTCTATATCGGCTGCCTCAACCTGCGCACCACCCTGCGGAACCGATCGATGCCGATTTGTTTTCCGGTGATTGCGGAGGATGCGAATTGCCTGGCTTTCAAAGATCTACGCGACCCGTCCCTGTCTCTCTCAATAGGAAGTGAGATCGTTGGCAACGATCTTGAGGCAGGAACGGCGCTAGTCCTTCTCGTGACCGGCGCGAATCAGGGCGGCAAATCGACCTATCTGCGCAGCATCGGCCTGGCGCAAATGATGATGCAGGCTGGCATGTTCGTCACGGCGCGCCAATTCTCAACTGATTTGCGGGACGGGTTTTTTACCCATTATCGCCGTCGCGAAGATCGCGGGCTCAACAGCGGCAAGTTCGACGAGGAATTGCGCCGGATGAACTGGCTGGTCGAGCATGTCGGGCACAAGCCTCTGTTTCTGTTCAATGAATCCTTCGCCGCCACGAACGAGCACGAGGGGGCAGAAATCTCACGGCAGATCATCACCGCGCTGACCGAGTCCGGAGCCCGCGTCGTGTTCGTGACCCACATGCTGGCTTTGGCAGAGCTGCTGGCTGAACAGGATGCATCAATGGTCCGGTTCCTGCGCGCGGAACGTTCGGAGAATGGCGATCGCAGCTTCCGCATCCTCCCGGGAGCAGCGCTCTCAACCAGCTTCGGACGTGATCTGTACAGAGACATCTTTGGCGAGAGCAACGAACCGTGTCAGTCAAAAGGAGACGACAGATGAATGAACAGGCCATACTCGTCCGGATCAATCTTCAGGAATCCGACCATGGACGGCGCAAGTCGCTGATGGATGAGATACTCGGTGCCCTGAGCGATCGCCTGGGCCTGGACGGAATCTCGGTTCTACGAGGGGTCGCCGGGCTGAACGGAAAGGGGATCGTGCATGCAGCGGACATGATGCATTTCGATGTCGATCTTCCCCTCATCATCGAGTTCTGCTGCTCCCCCCAACTGGCCGAGACAGCTATTGAACTGCTCAGTCGCATGGTGCCGGATGGGCATATCATTTCCATTCCCGTCACACGACATCGTACGACGTAATTCGATGTGGCGACCATGCTCCTGCGTCACGCTGCCGCGGTTCGGATGCGGTGATGAGAGAGCGTTTCTTGCTGACATCAGCGATTTTATGGCGCTAAACTTGGTTAGCGTCGTTGTCCGGGTCCATCTGACCCGAACTTGAAGGAGGACCTCGATGCGCAGCATGGAAGACGCGCTTTTACTCCGGGTATTCCTCGGCGAGGAGGATATGGCAGGCGGAGAGCCCCTCTATCGAGCAATCCTCGAAGCAGCGATGAAGGCAGGGCTGGCCGGAGGGACTGTGCTCCGCGCTCCGATGGGGTTTGGAATTTCGCGTTCTGTCAGAACCGGTATCAACGTCGACGCTGGTGCGCATCAGCCGATCGTCGTCGAGATCATCGACAGGCCTGACCGGATAGAAGCGTTTCTTCCGATCATCGAGCCCATGATCCCATCGGGTATGGTCACAATGGAGGCGCTGAAAGCCCGGATGATAATACCATCTCAGCCTGCTTCCGTTTGAATCGGTAACGCAATCCAGGAGAAAATAATCATGGACGTCCCACATGAAGCGTTACTTCTTCGTATCTATATCAGTTCATCTGATCAACATGGTATGACATCTCTGTTCATTGCTATTGTTCACACTGCCCGGGACCACGGTCTCGCGGGAGCAACCGTATTGCGTAGTCCGCTCGGTTTTGGTCATACGAAACGGCTGCATGAGGACCGTTTATTGTCGTTTTCCGATGATCATCCAGTGATCATCGAAATCGTTGATGCAACGGACAAGATTGAGGCATTTCTGCCGGTTCTCGATTCCATGATGCAGAGCGGTCTGGTAACGATAGAGCGGGCGCGTGTATTGCATTACGGGAACCATAAACCTGGATGGCTCAATAGGGTGAGGCAGCAATTCTTCCCATCAGCCCCGCCGAAACCGGATAGCACTCTGTAATAAAATGGAACCGAACGGTCTCGATCTACGCATTGACCGGGCAGTTGGTCTTCGATAAAAGAGAACTACGGGATGGGGTCCCCGGTCAACCGCCGTAAGGCTGATGACTCCTGTGAATCGGAATGCTGTTCCACACAGGAGGTTTCATTTGGTCTATCGCCGTCACCCGCATTTATCGATAGACAATCTTCTCCGCGATCCTTTGATTCGTCTCGTGATGACGGCTGATAGGGTTAGCACCGAAGATTTATGTGACCTTCTTCAGGATGTTGCTCAGCGCCGACGTATTCCTCCAGCCGACCGAGAGGATGCTATCCCGGGAGTGATAAGTATTACTTCTGGCGCTGGCCGGTACCGGCCAAGTGTCGGAATGATTCTTTTGAACCGAGAAGGTCGAATCTTTGTTGGTCGAAGAATCGACATTGCCGCCAATGGCGCGCCAGATTGTGCATGGCAGATGCCGCAGGGGGGGATAGAACGTGATGAGTCCCCGGCCGCAGCTGCGTTGCGTGAGCTGTACGAAGAAATTGGCACGGACAATGCCGAAATTGTCACAGAATCTCGCGGTTGGTTTCGTTATGATCTTCCGCAGGAATTACGCGAGGAAGCCATCGGAAGGCGTTGGCATGGGCAGATCCAGAAATGGCTGGTCCTTCGGTTTCTTGGCACAGACGCCGATATCGACATCGCGACCGAGCATGCAGAATTCGATGCCTGGCGTTGGGTCGACCCTGAGGTCGTTGCCGATATGGTCGTTCATTTCAAACGAGATCTTTACCGGTCCGTCATGGCAGAACTCTCTTCGGCCTTACCGATACTGGATCGGCCAGCTGATTGCGGGGCAGTTGCGTCCAAACCTTTTGGTTTCACACCGCAGGTCGGGCAACCTCGCGAAGAACTGTCATGACCAAAGTTATTAAGCGGATTGATGCGCTTGAGATCCTAGATTCCCGCGGCAATCCGACAATCCGAGTGACCATCGAGCTTTCAAGTGGCGCTACCGTATCGGCTTCTGTTCCTTCAGGCGCCTCCACGGGGCGGCATGAGGCAGTCGAACGCCGTGATAATGATCCTGCCCGTTACGGTGGCAAGGGCGTGCTCAA
>JAGWRJ010000201.1 GCA_028869725.1 Alphaproteobacteria bacterium
GGCTTCTGCCAGTATCGCCCCCGAATCCACCGGCGCAATGTCCCAGCCAACCAATGGCAGTTCATCGAGAATTCTGGCGCTGTCGCAGGCAAGCTGCGTCACCTCGCTCCAGTTGGGAACGACGGTTCCGGTGATGCGCACGCCCGTATCGGGATGATGGGTAATCTCATCGCAGTCGTTTTCTGAGCGGCGTATCGCGCGCAGCACACGCCCGCTCGCAAGATCAAGCTCGGCGAGCACGTTTCCCGGACGCCAGAAATTGTCTGCGGCATGAACGCCGGCCGGGATTTTCCAGCACGCCCGTATGATCTGAGGCTTGCCATCCATCAGGATGGTCAGGAGTCGAACCGTGGCGAGGCGGTCGCCACACATCTCGCGCACTGCGGCGTGCGGCGTGACGCGCAGCTGGAACTGATAGCCGGTCCTGGCATGCGCCTTCACGTATTCGACGAAGGTATCGAGGCTCACGCGATGTCCCATGGTCATCAGGAGGCAATCGCGTTCCGGCTCGTAGCGTTCCACACTGGCCGACCCGATGCTCTGGTATCCGTCGATCGGCTTTCCGAAGAGTGGATAGTGCTCGCTGTTGCGCAGATACGCCCGCAGGTCGTCGTCGTTGCGCAGAAGGAACGGGCCGGGTCGGCCGACTGCTTCGTGAAAGATGGCAATCGTTGGCAGAACCGGAATTCCGTGGGTGGCGAACCAGATGCCGGACGCGATCTTGTTGTTTGCCAACGCGAAATGGGAGACCTGATAATTGGCCTGAAACCACACTTTTCGGGTGGCCTTGATGCCGATAAAGGCGCGCTTGTCGGCGCCGCTATAAAGCTCGTTATCGAAGAGCTTCCATTGCACGTATTCATCGAGCGACAGACGGCCGGCGCCGCATCTCAGCATGAGCGCTTCGGCCAGCATGCCAAGATAGGAACGCTTGCCCGCAGAGGCGATACGCGACAGCGCGTCACCTGATCCCGCAGCGCCCGCAGGCTTTTCAATGTCGACCGCATTTGCGCCCGGAGGATTTTGCAGGGTGGTGGCCATCATCGTCATGTCGAGGCGAGCCTTTCGAGGTGGCGTTCGGGTGCGTGCCCGGGACAGCCTGTGCGCATGAGATTAACCATCCGGCATTAACGGGCTCTTAAGCGTAAAAACTGAGGCTTTTGCCGGGTTTCGGACTGCGCCGCACGGGAACTTCTGAGACGATCGCAAAGCTCGCCTAGACTTTGCGCGTGCCGGTGGAATGGCTTTCTCAGAATTTGTGGCTGGCCCCGCCATAGGGCCACGGCGTAAACTTAGTGGCATCATCGGCGGTCCGCTCCTGCCAAACTTATCGCTTGGCGCGCCAGCTTTTCCGTGACGCCCGCGACCGCTCTGCGCCTGCCGGTGGCGCCACGACATCCACCCAACAAGCCCTTGTGAAGCGAGTAGAGACTAGTTATCTGACTAGTGTGTTAACCTTGCGAGGCGACCATGCGAACTTGGCCGGTTCAAGACGCAAAAGCCCGCTTCAGTGAGATGCTTGAGACCTGTTTGCGGGAGGGCCCGCAGGTCGTTACCAAACGCGGCGTCGATGCTGCCGTTCTGGTGCCCGCGACCGATTGGCAAAAACTCAAGCGCGCGGCTAGGCCCACTTTCAAGGAACTGCTCTTGAGCGCTGGCGCGCGAGGAGACCTGAACGTTCCTCCGCGTGGTGGAATGCACCGTCGCAGAGTTCACAATCTCGTCTGATCAGTGATGTATCTCCTTGATACGAATGTCGTGTCGGAATTGCGCCGGGTTCGTCCACACGGCGCGGTGCTCGCGTGGCTCCAAGACGTGCCGGATGCAGACTTGCACATCTCCGCCGTAACCATCGGGGAGATTCAGTCCGGTATCGAAATTACCCGCGAGCGGGATCAAACCAAGGCGACCGAGATCGAGGCCTGGCTCGAGCAGGTCGTCGAGACCTATAATGTCTTAAGTATGGACGGGCGGGCCTTTCGCGCATGGGCGCGTCTGATGCATGGCCAGTCGGACAAGCTCATCGAAGACGCCATGATTGCGGCCACCGCCGCGGTCCACCATTTAATCGTTGTCACCCGCAACGTACGAGACTTTGAGCGTTTTGGAGTTCGCACGCTGAACCCCTTTAAGGCCAGGGGCGGTTAGCGGGGAGGCCCGTCGCGCCAGCGCGTTACATTGGCAATGCTGTCGGCGGCTGCCGCCAGGCGGATGCCTGACCCATCAATCGCTCCGTCAGCGCCGACCTGGACTTAGGGCGCGCTCCAGCGCCCTACGCCAGTCATTGCGAAACGCCTGGCTGACCTTCGCATCGGTGATCATGTCGAAGGCATGAAACGCGCCGGGATAGACATGCAGCTCCGTGGGAACGCCCGCCCGTACCAGCCGCCGCGCATATTCGATATTTTCTTCGAGGAAGAGGTCGAGTGCGCCTGTAGCGATGAACGCAGGTGGCAAACCCTCAAGCCGCTCGGTTCTGGCCGCTGCCGCATAAGCCGGGGTGTCCTTGCCTCCCGGTGTCGCGCTCAGATATGCACGCCAGCCAAACTCATTGCTCGGCTGCGTCCAGACCAGCCTGCCCGCATGGGGATGGCTATAGGGGGAAGTCGTACGGTCGTCGAGCATGGGATAAGTCAGGTGCTGAAACGCGACCCTTACCTCACCGCGGTCGCGCGCCAGGACACACAGCGCCGCAGCCAGTCCACCGCCTGCGCTTTCGCCGCCCACCACGATACGGTCCCGGTCTACACCAAGTTCCTCGGCCTTCGCATAAAGCCAGTGAAGCGCTCGATAGCAGTCTTCGACTGCGGCGGGATAAGGATGCTCTGGCGCAAGACGATAATCGACGGATACCACCGTCAGTCCGAAGCGCCGCACCAGATCAACGCAGGTCTGCAGGCTGATCTCGGGGGTGCCCATCACCAGTCCACCACCGTGCACATGAAGGTAGGCGGCCATAGGCGACTGCGGTACCTCTGGGTGATAAAGCAAAACCCGCACGGCATGTCCGTCGCCATGGGGAATGCGATGTTCTTCGAGGCGGATGCCAGACCTGTCGACCATCTCTGCCTGCTGGCGCCCGATCTCGGTCATCATCGCCCGCGCAGCCGGGAGCGTCTCGGAGCTCAAATCGCCCAATGCCGGAAATGCGGACAGGCCTTCTGCCAGCTGCGGATCGATCAGTGCCGGTACATCCATTCCTCACGTCCCTTCGCGTCGAATATAGCCTCGGCCAGCTTGGTGGGGAGGTCGCGGGCCGTCAACTCCACACGGCATGGCACGGTTCATGAGCGGTCCATCATGCCTGGGATGCAGCGTTGACAGGTTTACAGAGTGATTCCGGGCCCACGAGGCGACACCTGCTCCCGCCCCAAAGCTGCGAACTGGGGCAGACCTACATGACCGCTGTCATGCGCGCCACACTATGTGCGAGGCGATGGAAGGGGACATCAAAGGCCGAACCAGTAGCGATGCTCATCAGCAAACCCAATACCGACCCCACATCAGAATGCCCTGACGATGTCAGGAAATGAGGTAGTAGATCGGACGCGCTTGGCGCGGGGCAATCCTTCGTGCGTCGTTTCGGTCAGATCGTCGCCGGTTGCGGATCGAGCGGCTTGCCCTTGAACCGCTTGACCTTAATCTCCCCTTCCCGCTTGCGAGCCTGAGCAATATCATAGCTGTTCTGCATCCGCATGAGCGTGTCCATCGACACGCCGAAAGCCTTTTCAATCCGTAAGGCCATTTCCGGGGACAGGTGCGCGCGCTCGTTGAGCAGCGTCGAGAGCGTTGCCCGCGTCACCCCGAGCACGTCCGCCGCCGCCGTTACCGACAGACCGAGCGGTTCGATAATCTCGTGCTTTATAAAGCCTCCCGGATGCGCGGGGGTCTTCATACGCAATCCAGAAATAGCGTTCATGGCCACCTCCTAGTGGTAATCCTCATAGCCGAGGTCGATGATCTCGATCTCTTTCTGATCGATCCGAAACGTCAATCGCCAGTTCTTCGTCACAAACAGGCTCCATGTGCCCTTGCGATCGCCGGTCAGCATATGAGCCTTCCAGCTTGGCACCGTGCGCAGCTCGTCCTCTCGCTCCATGTCTTGGATGAAAGTGACCATGCGCCTGATCTTGGACACGACGATGGGCTGTAGCCCGCTCGCATCATCGTTCTCTATGAAGCGTCGCAATCCCTTATGGATCACATTTTTGATCTTCATGCTTCAGGCTACCAGAAGCGACCGTTCGGCGTCAAGTTACGCCATACAGCCTACTTCCTGCCGAGCCCTCGCGGCCGTCGGGCGGTGAACACCCGCCGAGCGGTTCAGGAGTGCGCAAAGGGCGTCGCCACGCGCGCGCGTTGACCCTCTGCTATCAAAGGCAGGACCAATTTCCGCAGCACGTGCGGAAAAGACGCCCACTCCTTGCGCATGCATCAGAAACCTGGGGGTGCAGATAGACGTCCTGAGCCAGGGGCAGACGCCTGAAACTGTCTGGCGCCAGGGCCCACTCCATAGTGTGGTCAATATTTGCAGGCATTTGCCCTTTTGCCCGCCCGATAGGCTAAAGATCGGGCTGGTAACCCCCTAGGCGCCTCACCGGGCACCTCATCTTTCGCAAAAAGGCTGGATTTCACGTGCCGTTTCCTCTCACGCCTGCTCCTCTTGCCCGTGCGCTGGTGGAGAAGAATTATCTCGAACCCTCCGCCGTCCAGACGGCAGTGCTCGCCCCCGAGGCCAGGGACCGCGATCTCATCGTCTCGGCCCAGACCGGCTCGGGCAAGACTGTAGCCTTCGGCCTCGCACTCGGCGAAACCCTCCTTGGCGCCGATCCTGGTCTGGAGCCGGCGGGCATGCCCCTGGCGCTGATCGTCGCTCCGACCCGCGAACTTGCGCTCCAGGTTCACCGCGAGCTCACCTGGCTCTATCAGTTTACGGGCGCAAAGATCGTGTCCTGCGTCGGCGGCATGGATCCTAGAGCCGAGCGCCGGGCGCTGCAGCAAGGCGCCCATATTGTCGTCGGCACGCCCGGACGCCTACGCGATCATCTCGAACGCGGCGCGCTCGATGTCTCGAGCCTGAAGGTCCTGGTTCTCGACGAGGCCGACGAGATGCTCGACATGGGCTTTCGCGAGGATCTCGAA
>JAGWRJ010000202.1 GCA_028869725.1 Alphaproteobacteria bacterium
GAAGCGATACCATTGCGCGTAGTAAGGTACGTGCTTCAGCAGGAATTTCTGCCCTTCGGGAACATCATCGTGATAGTTGGGCGTCGGCCCAAGCCATGGCGGCGTGCGCTGGAATACCTTGAGCTCACCGACGCGGGGCGCGATTTCGGGCACAAACTGAAATGCACTGGCGCCAGTGCCGATAACCGCAACGCGCTTGCCTTTCAGATCGACGCTGTGGTCCCAGCGCGCTGAATGGAACGCAGGACCTTTGAAGCTGCCGACACCCTTGATATCCGGCAATTTGGGTTCGCGCAGCTGGCCTGTGGCGGTGATCACCGCGTTGACGGCAATCGTTTCCGTGCCACCTGCCGGTGTATTCAGGCGCGCTCGCCACAGCGCATGCTGATCGTCGTAGACACATTCTTCGACCGTAGTTTCGAAGCGCACTTTTTTGCGTATGCCGTACTTTTCCGAAACCTCGTGAAAATAGCGCTCCAGGACGGGCTGAGTCGAATAATGCTGCGGCCAGTCATGATTGGGTTCAAACGAGTAGCAATACATGTGGTTGGGATTGTCGACGCGACAGCCGGGATAGGAATTGACGAGCCATGTACCACCGACATCCTTGTTGCGCTCAACGATGATGTACGGGATGCCTGCCTGGCTGAGGCGTATGGCAGCCAGAAGCCCGGACATGCCCGCACCGATGATCAGGACCTTGAACTTTTCCTTCGTCTGCGGCGGTACGTGGCTGAAGTCAGGCATGCGCTCATCCCGTCCCGAGAACTCCATCTCTTCTTCGAGATAGGGGATGTAGCGATCCGGAATCTCCGCGCCGGCCACAAAACTCATCAGTCGGTGCAGGCCGTCGGCAGATAACGAGGGACCAGGCCTGCAGCCGCGATCGCGATAGCCGCGCAGTATGGCAAGAACATCTGCGCAAATCCTGGTGCGGGTAGCTTCGTCGTAGCCACCCTGACCGTCACCGAAAAACTCGTAAACCGGTGCCTTATAGCCATCGATGAGCTCAAGATTGCCGGCGATCTGGGCCGCGGCGGCCATCAAGGATGGCAGGTGTCCGTCCCTGATCGCGGCGGCAATGGTGGCGTCATCTGCGCTGAGGGCGGCAACACTGGCCCTCGGTGCTGTTTCCTGTGCCATGTTTCATCTCCCGGATTTTTGCGGACAAGCCTAGGACAGCGATGGCGTCGTGGCGAGAAGGTTTTGCGCAAGTTTCCGGAACGGCAAATTGGCGGCAGGATGTCCGCGATCCGCACGGGCCGGGCCTGGCGCGGAGAAGGCAATCTGTGGAACTTCGCGCCCCACACTGCCAAGTCTTGGGGGCCAAGTTCCGATTATTGATGGCGGTATAGGGCTAAACCGGCTGCAGCGTGTGGAGTTCTACGGCCGTGCAAAGCTGAGCCTGCGCTCACCAATCCGGATCAGGTGATGACCTCGGGCCATCGCGAGGCGGTGTCGAAAGTAGGGTGCACCAAAGGATGGAAGCGGGCGCACGGCGCGTCCGCTGTGCATGGGCGGACAGCGTCGCGCACCCCCTTCGGGTCAGGCGCGGAGCAAGCTCAGAAACGGCCCGCCCGAAAATCAAGAACTGCCTGGTGTAGTTCCGCCTCGGTATTCATGACGAAGGGGCCATATTTGGCGACAGGCTCGCGTAAGGGTTTGCCCGCCACCACAATCAGCTTGGCGCCAGTCTCCTCGGCGCTCAGATGAAGGTGCTCGCCCAGGGACAGGACCCCGATCATGCCGGTCGCGAGTCGGTCGGGGCCGATCCGCAGAGCTCCATCATAGACGTAGGCGAAGGCATTGTGCGCGCCTGGCAGGGTAAGTTCGGCATCACTGGCACCTGTGAGGTCGAGATCCAAAAAGACCGGCTCGGTAGCAGGCGGGTCGACTGGTCCGCGAACTCCGAGGAGTTCGCCGGCGATGACTTTGGCCGTGACCCCGGGGGCTAACCCGACCACCGGAATCTGCGCAGGAGGGATATCCTGATAGCGAGGAGCGGCCATCTTGTCCTTGGCCGGCAGGTTCACCCAGAGCTGAAAGCCCTTCATCAGCCCTTGGTCCTGCTCGGGCATTTCGGAGTGAACGATACCACGCCCCGCGGTCATCCATTGTACGGCACCCGGGGTGAGGAGGCCTTCATGGCCCTTGTTGTCCTTATGGCGCATACGCCCGGCCAGCATATAGGTGACGGTTTCAAAGCCCCGATGCGGATGGCTGGGAAAGCCGGCAATATAAGCGGTCGGATCGTCGGACCCGAAGGCATCGAGCATCAGGAAAGGGTCCAGATCGGGCAGCGCGGGCTGACCTATGATGCGGCTGAGCTTGACGCCTGCGCCGTCGCTCGCCGCCATGCCGGTGCCGCTCCAGATGACGTGCCGGTGTTTCGCATGACGCGGGTTTGGTGTTGGCTGAGACATGGAAGCCTCCAATAGCGGTGCGTCCTGAATGTGGGTGCACTTGCCGACTGCGACTAGCGTGCGTCCGGCAAACCCTGTGTTCCGAAAAGACGAACGTCAAGCATGCGCGGTTCGCAGCCAATAGGAGCCTTGTGCTCTGGATGTGGCTCCAGAGAGATCCCGAGGTTACGGCTGCAGCTCAGCGGGAGCCTCGCGCAAAACCCACGCGAAGGAAAGCGGGAGCGAGCGGAGAGCCCTCCTGCAAAACCCGCGCGAACGTGAGCCAGCTTGCAGGTCTCGATGCGGCATATTTCGGCTGCGGCATTGATTGCGGAGGCTTGGACGCGAGGCGCCATAGACCCGTTGATTTATGGCGCCTCGAAGCCCAGGTCTTGCCAGCCTGTTCAGACCAACCTGTCCGCGGCAGCACTGCCATGGTGCCGGATGTCCCTAGGTCTTCGGAGGCATACGGTTGACCGGGTAGCCGTTCATCCAGATGCGGTCGATCGACAAGGTATCCGCAATGTTCCGGGTAGGATCGCCATCAACAAGGAGAAGGTCGGCTCGATATCCCGCTGCCACATGCCCGCGGCGGCCGAGGTGGAAAATCGCGGCTGGCAGCGCCGTCGCCGCGTGAAGCGCCTCTTGCGGGGTGAACCCTGCCTCGACCAGAATCTGCAGTTCCTCATGCAGAGCCACGCCATGGGCTGTAGCAGGATTGGGCGAATCCGTTCCCGCGATAATGGGAATGCCCGCCTCGTGCAGCGCCCGCGTGTTGGCGAGCACATTGGGAAAGAACCACGGTGCCAGCTTCTTGTCGGTAGCCAGAAGCGTGCTTTTCTGCGCTGCTGACAGATAAGGTGCTACCCGTGGATCACGCGCCAGCTTTTGCGCGAGATCGAGACCGGAGACCCCGGCCCAGACGTCATCGGTGGTCTCGACGAAAATATGATGCCGCCTGGCCAGGGCAATAAAGCGGGCTCCCACCACCTGATCAGGGATCATGTGCGCCAGGGCATTGGCGCCACACTTGATGGCTTCGCGCGCGGCCCATTCAGCCTGGGTGTGGACGATCGCCATACGGTGATCAGCGTGGGCGGCGGCGATGACGGCACAGACTTCCGCCGGCGACAATGTCGGCAAGGTTTTCTTACTGCGATATTCGGACAAGTTTTCGATGAACAGCTTGATGTAATCCGAGCCTTCGGCCACGCGGGCATTCACAAATTTGCGGGCATCACTGGCACTGTCGAGTGTAGGAATGTGAAGTCCGGCCGGCGCATTTTCCAGCGGCGCACCCCCTTTGACCGTAACCCCCAGCCCCGCGGCCCACGTGTCGGCTTCAGCGGTACGGCGCAGCGATGTGCGCTGGGCACGCCAGGCTTTGAAGTTGCGACTGAGATCGAACATGTCAAGCTCGGTGGTCACACCGAAACGTAAGGCATCGGCCTGGGCCCCAGGACCGACATGGACATGGGCATCGATCAAACCGGGTAAAAGTGTCTTGCCGCGGCCATCGATGATCTTGAGATGGGCCGGTATCGCAGCACGCGGCCCTACGGCTACGATGCGCCCTGCCCTTACCACAACGTTGGCGTGAGGGATGGTTCTGTCACCGTTAAACACGCGCACATTGGCAAGCGCAAAGCTGTTGTTCGCGGCCTGCGCAGTGGCGGCACAGAAGAAGATGATTGCAACAAGACCGGGTAAGCGCATGGAGCCCCCTTTGAGCGAAGTGACCTTCGTCATATCGGCGGCTTCGCGATCGCTACCAGTGGCCCTGCCCGGGCTTTCGCATAGACCGTGCACAGGCTGGCACGAACCGTGCGCGGGAGCTGGTATGTCTCGGGGAACGAAGGCGTAGGGATGGACGAGCGTCGAAGCGGTGTTCGGCAGCAGGACACCGAAGATACATCGATCTGGAGCAGAAGACCTTGCGATCCCTCGACCGCCCGTTCGGCCCGAGGTTGTAACCCATCTCTCCGGTACGATCTGTTACCGATGTCTTCGGTCCGTACACGTTCTGAAATGGCGCCCCACGCTGGACGAAAGTGATAACTATGTCCAGGCCACAATCCTATGAAATCATGGCCCATTCCAGCCGTCGGTCGCCCAAACTACGACAGTCCGCGACCAGCCACTATGCACGTCCGATCTGACGGCCCTTCACGAGTGCATAGATCGCCGGAATTATCAGCAGCGTGAGGATGGTCGATGAGATCATGCCTCCCACCATGGGAATGGCGATGCGCTGCATGACTGCGGAACCTGTACCCGTGCTCCAAAGGATGGGCAGAAGTCCCGCGATGATGGCCGCCACGGTCATTATTTTGGGCCTGACGCGCGCGACAGCGCCCTCCATGATTGCATGATACAGATCGTTCCGGCTGAGCGGTTGTCCCTCGGCCTTTCGCTGCTCTGCGATCTCCCGAAACGCATTATCGAGATAGATCAGCATCACCACGCCGGTTTCGGCGGCGACACCGGCCAGAGCAATGAAGCCTACAGCAACCGCCACACTGAAGTTAAAGCCCATAAAGTAGACGAGCCAGAAGCCGCCGGTCAGTGCAAAGGGAACGGAGAGCATGACGATTGCCGTCTCCGTGAAGCGCCGGAAATTGAAATAGAGCAGCAGGAAGATGATGAAGAGCGTGAGTGGAATCACGGTCGCAAGCCGCGCTTCCGCGCGCTGCAGATATTCGAACTGGCCGCTCCATTCGAGATGATAGCCGGGCGGCAGCTTCACTTGCCTCTGTACTGCGCGCTGCGCATCTTCGACATAACCTCCCAGATCGCGCCCCTGCATATCCACATAGACATAACCCACAAGTTGCGAACCTTCCGTGCGGATAGAGGGTGGGCCAGAATCAATGGATATTTTCGCAATCTGACCAAGGGGGATGGAGGCGCCGTCTGGCGCAGTCACCAGCACATTTTGTGCAATGGCTTGAGGATTATCGCGATAGGCGCGGGGATAGCGGACGATGACGCCGAAACGCTCCCGGCCTTCAACGGCGGTTGTCACCACCTCTCCGCCAAGCGCTGTCTTGATGACGTTCTGGACATCTTCAACGGAAAGGCCATATCGCGCCAGCGATGCACGGCTAGGCGCAATATTCAGGTAATAGCCGCCCGTCAGCCGTTCGGCGAAGGCGCTGGTCGTGCCTGGTACCTTGCGAACCACCGCTTCGATCTGATGGGCAATTTTGTTGATCTCATCAAGATTACTGCCGAATACTTTCACGCCTACGGGTGTGCGAATGCCTGTCGAAAGCATGTCGATGCGCGCTTTGATGGGCATGGTCCAGGCATTGCTGACACCAGGAAATTGCAGCGCCGCATTCATGTCGGAGATGAGTTTATCGACCGTCATGCCCTTCGGCCATTCGTCCTCCGGTTTCAGATTGATGATGGTCTCGAACATTTCGAGCGGGGCCGGGTCGGTGGCAGTATCGGCACGGCCCGCTTTGCCGAAGACCGACGCCACTTCGGGAAAGGATTTGATGATGCGGTCCTGCACCTGGATCAACTCGGCGGCTTTGGTGATTGACATGCTGGGAAGGCTGACCGGCATATACATCAACGTGCCTTCGTTGAGGGTCGGCATAAATTCGCTGCCGGTGTGCAGCACCGGATAGGCAGAGGCAGCGAGAATGACGAGTGCAATGCTGATCGCGGTCCGGCGCCAGCGTAGCACCACATCGATAACGGGCCGGTAGATCGCAAGCAGGGCTCGGTTTAACGGGTTCTTCCGCTCCGGCATGATGCGCCCGCGCACGAAGAGCTTCATCAGCACCGGCACCAGCGTCACCGAAAGCAGGGCCGCGCCGCCAAGAGAGAAGATATAGGTATAGGCCAGCGGCTTGAACATACGCCCTTCCTGTTCCTGCAGCGTAAACACCGGCAGGAATGAAACAGCGATGATGAGCAGGCAGAAGAACAGCGATGGCCCGACTTCGATCGCCGCACGGACCAGCGTTTGGGTCCGCGTCTCGCCTTCGGACGCGTGCTCCAGGCGCTTGTGCGCATTCTCGATCATGACGATGGCCGCATCGACCATTGCACCGATGGCGATGGCGATTCCACCCAGGCTCATGATGTTGGATGTCACCCCGATTGCGTGCATGACAATGAACGCGATCAGCACCCCGATCGGCAACATGAAGACGGCAACAAGCGCGCTGCGGGCATGCATCAGAAAGATCATGCAGACCAGCGCCACAATGATGCTTTCCTCTATCAGCGTGTGCGTCAGCGTGTTGATGGCCCGGTAGATGAGACCGGAACGGTCGTAGACCGGTAATATCTTCACACCCGCCGGCAGGCTGCTCGCAATCTCCGCGATCTTCTGCTTTACGCCTTTGATGACGTCGAGCGCGTTCGCGCCATCCCGTTGGAGCACAATCCCGGCGGCGACCTCGCCTTGGCCGTTTAGTTCGGCCAGGCCGCGCCGTTCCGCCGGACCTGTCTGGACGCGCGCTACGTCGCGCAAGAGCACGGGCGTCCCGTGATCCGTTTTGAGCACGATCTGTTGAAGGTCTTTGATTCCATGCAGGTAGCCGAGCCCGCGCACCATGTATTCGCGTTCGGACATCTCGATCGTGCTGCCGCCGACATCCGTGTTGGATGCGCGGACGGCATCGATCACTTTCGATAGCGGAATCCCGAACGCACGCAATTTGTTTGGGTCTACGACAACCTGATATTGCTTGACGAAACCGCCCACGCTGGCGACCTCTGCAACACCGGGCGCCTGGGCGAGCTGGTACCGGACGAACCAGTCCTGAATTGTGCGCAGCTCGGCTAGCGTTCGCTGCGCACCGATCACCGCATATTCGAATACCCAGCCGACACCGGTAGCATCCGGTCCGAGCGATGGTGTCACACCGGCGGGTAATTGTTTCTGGGCGAAGTCCAGATATTCCAGAACCCGGCTACGCGCCCAGTAAATGTCGGTCCCATCCTCGAAAATGACATAGACGAAGGACACGCCGAACATAGACAGGCCGCGAACAACTTTGGCGTTCGGCACGGCGAGAAGTGCCGTCGTCAATGGATAGGTGACCTGATCCTCCACCACTTGCGGCGCCTGGCCGGGATAATCGGTATAGACGATGACTTGCGGATCGGAGAGATCGGGTATGGCGTCAAGCGGCGTATTGGCGACCGAGTAAATACCGATCCCAATAATGGCCGCGGCCGCGATCAGGATCAGTGCGGTGCTGCGGATTGACCAGCGGATGATGGCAGCGATCATTGTTTGCCGCCATTGAAGGAGGCCAGTGCGGCCCTCAGATTGCTTTCCGCGTCGATGAGAAAATTCGCGCCAACAACAACCTTCTCGCCTGCCTTTATGCCACTGAGAATTTGCGTGTAGCCATCGCCCTGCGCCCCGATGCGGACCGTGCGGGGCTCGAAACGGCCTCCGCCTTTCGCGACCAGCACCACCTGCTGTGTGCCGCTGTCGATGACGGCCGAATCCGGCACAGCGAGCATCTCCTTGCCCGCGGCTGCAGGCACCTCGATGGCGACGGTTGCATACATGGACTCGCGAAGCCTGCCGTCACGGTTGGGCAGAACGATGCGCACACGCCCCTTGCGCGTGCCTGCCGTCAGCGTTGGATAGATGAAATCTACTTTTCCGGTGAAGACTTGGCCCGGAAAGGCGACGAAGCTTGCATGGACGGGCGCACCCACTTCGACGTCTCCCAAATCCTGCTCCTGCACATCAGCGATCAGCCAAACCGAAGAAAGGTCTCCGATCTTGAAGAGCGGATCGCCTGTGTTGATGCGCATGCCTTCGATCGCCTGTTTCTCCAGGATGACGCCGGACCTTGGGGCCGTAAGGATGATCTCTCGGGTGGCGTGTCCGGTTTTCCGAATCTCGGCAAGCGTCGATTCCGGTATGCCGTATTGCCTGAGCACATCAGCGGCCTGTGCTATCCTGACTGGATTTTTCTCTTGCAAAGCCAACACATAGTCGATCTCGCGCGTGATCACATCGGGACCGCGCTGCATCATCGTATCGGGTGTATCGATCCAGACGCGCGCCAGCGGCTGACCTGCATGGACATGCGCACCGGTCGTCGAGGCAAACAGCTTCTCGACGACCACATCGAATTTCGTCGAGACGATCGCAAGCCTGCTTTCATCGACGGCAATGGTACCCGTGGCGCGCACGGTGCGCATGAGCGTCTTTCGCGTCTCTACGGGTGCGGTCTTGACGCCCAACATCTGCATTCGCGCCGGGCTAACAGTGACGACGCCGGATTCGTCTTCCCCTTCATAGACGGGGATGTAATCCATTCCCATCGCGTCCTTCTTCGGCACCTGCGACGTGTCGGCCAGCCCCATCGGATTGCGGTAATAGAGAATTTTACCCTTGCCCTTCAGCTTGGGGGTGTTCGCGGTTTTCGTAGCCTGTTCTTCGGCATAGACCGGCTTGAAAGGACGGCCATCGGACGTCTTTTTCGGCGTCGCCGAATAGATCGGCTTGCCGTCAGGGTCTTGGTAATAGAGCGGTTTGGGGTTCATGGGCTTCGGCGCCGCCACACCGGCGGCGGCAGGTTTTGGCGGTTGTCCGCCGGGGCGAAGCCAATAGCCTGCCGCCAGGCCTGCCGATACCAAAGCAACTGCTCCGACAGCGAGCATCACTATCTGATTTGTCTTCACGACATTGTTCTCCGATGATCGTTCACTGTCCGAAAGGGCCGAACCGGCCGGCGCCACACGCCGGCCGGCCGGTTTTAAGGTGTGAGTTTCACGACGACCTTGCCGGTCACGGTCTGTGCGACGCCTTGCACTTTGGCACTGAAGCTGAGCGCCCAGTCGTCGGCTTTTTTCCACACAGACCCGTTGGCAACTTCAAAGCGGTAAGTGCCGGGCGGCTGCTCGCCGAGCGGTTTGATTGGCGCAGTCATGGCCGCCATCCCGATCGGCCCCATATCCGCGCGTGATTGGATAATGATCGCGCCGGTGACGGGCTTGCCGTCATGCAGCAGCTTCACGGCAACGATATTCTTGCCAGCGCCGGAAAGCCTCGGGGCGTTCGCAAGCTCGAACTTGTAGTCCGACGCGCTGGCGTTGGACCCGGCCATCACGCTTTTCGCATTCGTGTCTTCGGCATGGCTCGGCAATACCGAAACCAGGATGAAAGGCGCGGCAATGGCCGCCCCGATGAGAAACGATTTCATAGAGTTTCCTTTGGGTGTCCGATGGTTGATGAAAGGCGTCGCCGCATCGGCGATTGATGCATCGCGGATGTAGCCTTTGCGCCTGCGCCTATTGCGGAACGCTGACAGAGCCACGAACAAGATCGTTCACACCCGGCAGATGGGCTGTCAGATGCAAAGTGTCTCCGGTATCGGCACGAACCATAAATGTGCCATCACCGTTCGCCTTGAGCTCTATTTGTTGCTGATGTGGTGGTGCGTTCTTAGCACCGCCATACGCCCACTTGACCGTAAACAGCGTGGCATCGGACACGCGTTGTCCGGTATGGGCATCGACCAACTCGATCGTTGCCATACCGGGTGCCGGCCGATTTAGGACTTCGAATCTGTAGTTGGTGTCGTAGGCTTGTGCTGCACATGCAGCGAGGGTGGTTATAGCGATCACAGCAAATACCACCGATCCCGCACTGTAGCGGATACTCGTGAAGCTGTTCATGGTGCTCTCCTGCCGACGCATCTCGTGATGCGCGACCTGATTTTTGATGAAGGCCACTGCGCTTTCGGCGCCGCGATTACATGCGGCCACCACAATGCGCATGAGCGCAAAGCACACCTCGCGGGTCCAGCGAGGGTGTTCGCGTCAGATCAGGCGAGCAGTATGGGAGGAGGAAGCGCCGGTTGGGTCACGATGCCAGACCGGCTCAATTCGCGCGGGTAAATTGGATCAACGGGGCGAAGCGATAGGACAGGTATGAAATTACTCTGCGGGAGCGCCGCAAACGATCCGCAAACGGGCGTACAGCAGTTCATGGGTTTCGAGGGAGTGTATGGCATCTTCCCTGGTGCGGTTTTCGCCATTTTGGACATGCAGTCGCTCATGGCTGCGTTCTCAGCCGAATTCGCAACGGTCATGTTCATGGTCTTTTGCGTGCCCGCAGACGGCAACATTGCTAATGCCGGCGCGACGCCGCTCAGGAATACGCCGAGCGTTAGAACCAGGATACCTATTTGTCGTGCGAGGTTGCGAAGCATGGCGCGAAGTTAAGCCTTTGGCCTGCAGCCTTCAAGAATGGCTCGCCGGCGTGAATAATTTGTGAGCATTGGCGGCACTTAGATTTTCCTATGTAAAACAAACGCTTGCCTGGAAATACAATGGTCCATTGGGCCACGATATTTCGGTGAAGCGAAGTTATTTAATTCGCTTCAGGTCGATCCAGCGGAGGCGTAGAGCATTGCCGATTACGCTTACCGACGATAATGCCATTGCTGCCGCCGCGATGACAGGCGACAGCAGGACTCCGAACATGGGATAGAGCACCCCAGCGGCGACGGGTACCCCCACCGAATTGTAGATAAACGCGAAGAAGAGGTTCTGGCGGATATTGGCCATCGTCGCCTGCGACAACCTGCGCGCCTGTACGATCCCGGTGAGATCGCCCTTTAATAACGTGACACCGGCGCTCTCCATCGCCACATCGGTTCCCGATCCCATCGCAATGCCTACATCCGCGACGGCCAATGCCGGGGCATCGTTCACCCCGTCGCCCGCCATCGCCACCACACGGCCTTCCTTCCTGAGCTTTGTGACGACCGCGCTCTTCTGATCGGGCAGAATTTCAGCTTCAACCTCCGCGATGCCAAGGCTTCTGGCCACGGCCTCAGCCGTCGTGCGGTTGTCGCCGGTCAGCATCA
>JAGWRJ010000203.1 GCA_028869725.1 Alphaproteobacteria bacterium
CGCAGACTGGTCTCTATCTCATCAGCACTGGCTGCAGCGATCCCCAGCGCTGAAAGGACGGCAACTGCTGTCTGGCGACTGGTGGGATGGCGCTGGCCGCGCACATCCCAGTAGTCGTCAAAAATGCCTGCGCGTCTGCTAAGCCGGAATAAAGGATCGTCGTGCGTCATGCTCCCTCTTGAAAGATGATTATGGAGCCGGCGGGCACTGTGACCGTTTCGCCGCCGCGAACCTGTGCTGGCGGCACCCCTCGCGAGCTTACCACTCCCAACCAGTGCCCCTGTGGAACGATGAACAGCTGATCTTCACGCCCGCTATGAAAAAAAATGGCGAAGCGTTCTGCGGCGGCTTCGCGCAGCATAACGAGACTATGGTCGCCACCATCCTGCCAGTCCGCAAGGCTCATCTCACGACCGGACGGCGTAAACCAGCGCGCAGGGACACCTTCACCGCGTAGTGCCGGATATCTGCGGCGCAGTTGGGACATCGTGACCGCAAACTCCTTCAGCGCATCCTGAACCGATGACCAGTCGAGCCAACTCACGGCATTGTCCTGCGCATACGCATTATTGTTACCGGCCTGACTGTGCCCCAGTTCGTCGCCTGCACGCAGCATCGGTGCACCTCGCGAGATCATGAGCGTTGCGAGAAAGGCCTTCATGCGGGACAGCCTCATGTGCTCGATCGCCGGGTCCGCGCTTGGACCTTCCGTCCCGCAATTATCACTAAAATTGTCATCAGTGCCGTCGTACCCGTGCTCCGCGTTGGCGTCATTGTGTTTGCGGGAGTAGCTCACCAGATCGGCAAGGCTGAAACCGTCATGGGCAGTGACAAAATTGATGCTGCGGGCAGCATCAGGCCCAAAGAGATCAGACGAGCCGGATACCCGCGTCGCCAGTTCACCAACCTGACCGTCATCGCCGCGCCAGAAGCGGCGGACGCAGTCACGGTAACGCCCGTTCCACTCCTTCCACGGGGCACCAAAATGTCCAAGCTGGTATCCGTCCGGCGCCGCATCCCAGGGTTCGGCGATCAACTGGCAGCTGGCGAGGGCTGGATCCGCCCGGATCGCAGCCAAAAGCCCGCTATCGGCATGAAATTGCCCAACGCTGTCGCGGCCCAGCGTCGCCGCAAGATCGAAGCGGAACCCTTTAACCCCCATCTGTGCCCAATGGCGCAGACTTTCCAGTATCAGCCTCTGGACCGCCGGATGGCTGGTATCAAGGGTATTGCGGCACCCGGTAAGGTCCTCATAGCGCCGTGGATCGGTTGCAAGCCGGTAATAGGAGGCGTTATCGATCCCGCGAAAGCTGATAGTGGGACCAAGTTCGTCATCTTCACCGCTGTGGTTGAATACGAGATCAAGGATGACGCCGATTCCGGCATCTGCGAGCGCCGCAATGGTCTGGCGCACACCACTTTCGCCTGACGCCAGATACCGCGGCTCGGCCGCAGCAAAATTGATCGGATTGTAGCCCCAGTAATCAATGAGCCCGAACGGTTTGAGCCGACGGCTCGTCGCCGCGGGCGTGATCGGCAAGAATTCGACAAAGCCTACCTCAAGCGCGCGCAGATGTGCGATCACGGCCGGGCTTTGCAGTGCCTCAAGACAGCCGCGCAGAGGCGCCGGTACATCCGGATGGCGCATCGTCATACCACGGACATGCAGTTCGTATATGACATCGCTGTTCACGCCATGCCGGGAACGTTCTGGCGGCGGCGTTGACGAAACCAGAGACTTGATTGCGACAGCGCCATTATCGCGCGTATCAAAAGATAGATCTTCGCGCGGATCGCCGGGTGTATAACCGCAGTGGCGATCGTCCCAGCGCCAGGACCCGCTCAGGGCGCGAGCTGCCGGATCGACGAGCAGTTTATGAGGATTGAAGCGATGCCCCGCTTCAGGTTCATAAGGACCGTGGACACGATAGCCATAGGCCAATCCCGGGCCGCCACCATCAAGGCGCCCATGCCAGACATCACCCGTCCGGCCGGGCAGATCGTAGCGGTGTTCGCCCTCGGCATCGAACACGCACAGCTCGATGCGGCTGGCATGGGCCGAAAACAACGCAAAGTTAACGCCCTCGTCATCAGCAACCGCGCCAAGGCGTTCGGCGTTGCCCAACCCCAGAGCAGTTGCCCGCTTGCTCGCCATGCCACAACGCCTCCGCTGCAGATTTTTAGCCGATGGCAGCAACCAATAGAGACTTTCTGATGTTGATCAATCGCGACCGCATGCCTGCTGTTAAAAGTTCCACTATACCTGAAGCTCAAACCTGAGGCGGATGGAATGCGCCTTCTCTTCGTTTCCTCCGAGGTCTATCCATTTGCCAAAACCGGTGGCCTCGCGGATGTCAGCGAAGCCTTGCCACGGGCACTGGCCAATCTGGGCACCGACATTCGGATCCTCATGCCCGCATATGCCTGTGTCCTGCGCCAGGTATCGCGCGCCCAGCCCATAGCCGATCTGTCCGGCATATTGGGAGTCGCGTGCGCTCGCCTGCTGTCGGCGCGTCTTCCCGGGTCCGACATTCCGGTGTGGCTCGCAGATGCGCCGGAACTCTACGACCGGGAGGGCCTTTACCAGGACAGTTCGGGGCAGGACTGGCCGGACAATGCCCGTCGTTTTGCCTTTTTAAGTCATGTGGCAGCGCGGATCGGGCTGGCAACACTCGAACCCTTGTGGCAGCCGCAAGTCATCCATGCCAATGACTGGCATGCGGGACTTGTGCCGTTGCTGGTTTCAGCCCACCAGGGGCCACGGCCAGCCAGTGTCTTTACCATGCACAATCTGGCCTTCCAGGGCATCTTCGGGCCCGAAGTGGTGCCGCAGCTGGATTTGCCGGAGGGCAGTTTTAGCCCGGAAGGGGCAGAATATTACGGCAAGATCTCGCTTCTTAAGGCCGGCATTTGCCACGCGGACAGTCTGACGACGGTCAGCCCGACCTATGCCCGGGAGATCCTCACTGCGGAATATGGCTTCGGCCTTGACGGAATTCTGCGGGCCCGGGCGGCAGATCTCCGCGGTATCCTCAACGGCGCGGACTACGGGATCTGGGATCCGGCACATGACCCCTTTCTTGCTGCCAATTATGACAGCGCGCGACTGAACGGAAAAAAGCTCTGCAAAGCAGCCCTGCAGCACGAGCTCGGGCTCGTTGCTGACCCTGAAGTGCCATTGCTCACCTTCATCAGCCGCATGACCGAGCAGAAAATGGCGGACGTGCTTTTGGAACTGCTGCCCCGGCTTGCCGCCCAGGGGCTGCAGTTGTGCGTACTGAGTGATGGCGATCACGATCTGGAACGGCGCTTTCGCGAGGTGGCGAGCGCCCATGCGGGTACCTTTGCCGTACGCATCGGTTATGAAGAGCCACTGGCGCACCGTATGCATGCAGGTGCGGATCTGCTTCTGGCTCCAGCACGGTTTGAACCCTGCGGCCTGACGCAGATCTATGCGATGCGCTATGGCACGGTGCCGGTGGTACGCGCCACCGGAGGGCTTGCCGATACCGTGGTCGACACCAGCCGGACAACCATCAGCGACGGAACCGCGACCGGCTTTGTCTTTGCCGAACCGTCAGCAGCGGATCTCGATGCCGCCATCACCCGCGCCGTAGCCTTTTTCCGTGAGCCTCTGGCATGGCGACGCCTGCAGCTGAACGACATGAAGCAGGATTTCAGCTGGAACCGCAGTGCGGCAATCTATTATTCGCTTTATCAGGATCTGTGCGCACGCGCTCAGAAGCGCGCCTCCCCATCGCGCGTCGCGGGCCTGCGCAACGGCACGCCTGCAATTGAAAAGGCAACCGCCTGAGATCCGCAGGCATGCCCGTTCAGGCAAACCGCCGGAACCCCTCTTCGGTGAGTACCCCGTCGAGGGGTTGATCGAACGGCTCGGAGGCCACAGCCTCGACTTCCTGGCCCGCGAAGGCTACGCCGATGGCGCAAACCGGGGCGCTATGGCGCAGCGCCCACAACGTCCGGTCGTAAAAACCCCCGCCATATCCCAGACGTTGTCCCCGCGCATCGAAAGCCAGAAGCGGCACGAGAACCAGATCGGGACGCAGCAGCGGCGCCTGCTCGTCCGGCTCATAGATTCCGTAGGGCCCGCGTCTGAGTTCCCAGCCCTCCTCGTGGCGGTGAAACGCCAGCGGCGCCTCCCCGCCTTGCATCCGCGGCAGAACCACCGGATGGCCAGCCTGGTGCAACACTCTCAGCAAGAGCATCGGATCGGCTTCTCCTGCCAGCGCGCAATAGCCACCTATCGCGGCCCCTCTGGCCAGCGGCAGGGAATCGGCAAGGGCAGCGAGGCGCCGCGCATGATCGGGATGTGCGGCCGCAAGTTCGGCCCGCCTCCTTCTCATCAGCAGGCGTAAGGCTGGTTTGGTGGGACAGGCAGTGTTCATGTGACCGGGACCGCAGCCGCCGTTGGAATTTGGATCCTCACGGGCCTGCAAGTGCAGGTGGGCGCCATATGCCCAAGACCACGATCCTGGGCAGGGACAGCTCCCGGTGAGTACCATTAAGGCCCCTGGGCATCGCATACCTGACGCACGGAGCAGTACCCGGCCGTCCGTGAACTTAAGGCGACGCTCCCGCTTCCACAAGGTGAGCGAGCAAAGCTTCGGTCCGTCCGACCGCCTGTTCCAGCGCCTGCGCGGCGATCGCCTCCGGCTGGGTACGCGATGCGCCATCAGACGCCGCCTGTGTTGCCAGGACCGCAGCTTCGCTTCGCCGGTTGCGGGCCTCGAAGACTTCATCGGCCATCAGGAGCGCTGCCATCAGCAGAAGGCGCTGGTCCCCGACCTGCCCCACTGTCTCCAGTACTTCACGGGATTTGGCGTCCACCAGGGCTGCGAGCTCGCGCAGATGCTCTTCTTCACCATCGTCGCAGGCGATGGTGTAAGCCCGGCCATTGACCATGACGTTGACAAGCGCCATTCACGATTTTCCTAGTGCACTGCGGATTTCTGCAATCGCGCCGTCGAGGCGCTGCTCGACCTCTTCGGTAATGCCAGCAAGCTGGCGACCTTCCTCTTCAAGCTCCTGGACCCGCGCAACGAGCCCATCGCGCTCCTGACGCAGGCGGGCGATTTCGGCTGCATCCCGGTCGGCGCGCGCCCGATACCCAGCCAGTGAGAGAGCGACCTCTTCAAGACGGGCCATGGCCTCGGCAAATCGGGCTTGTGCGGCTTCAAGCCTGGTCATTCGCGAAATCTCCGTCCCCGACGCCGCGTGGCGCCTGCAAATCACCCCGCACAGGACGGCCACCTTAGGCACGGGGCCAAGCTGAGGTCAACGCCGCCAGCCGGCGCAACCACTGGCACCTGCATGCGTTTTCCTCACATTCCCGGTTCCGCGAGCGAACCCGCCAGATGGTACTCTTGACGGGTGCCACTTGCTCTCTTAAGGCCCACAGGACGATCTCATGTCCCAGGCAGAAAGACATTCGCGATGAGCACCACCGCGCCTGCGTCCTCCGCATCCAGCGCGGCGGCCCCCCTAGAGCCCCGGGCCATCCGCCGGCTGGCCAATGCCATCCGCGCCCTCGCCATGGACGCGGTGCAAAAGGCCAATAGTGGCCATCCAGGCATGCCGATGGGCATGGCGGATGTAGCAACGGTACTGTTTTCCCAGTTTCTCAACTTCGATCCCAAGGATCCGGCATGGCCGGATCGCGACCGGTTTGTCCTGTCGGCAGGGCACGGCTCAATGCTGCTCTACGCGGTGCTCTATCTCACCGGTTATGCGCGCCCCAGCATCGAAGACATCAAGAATTTCCGCCAGTTCGGCAGCCCGTGTGCTGGCCACCCGGAATATGGACACCTTCCAGGCGTGGAGACCACGACAGGGCCGCTTGGCCAGGGCATCGCCACGGCTGTCGGCATGGCGCTGGCAGAACGCATGCTCAATGCCCGCTACGGCGATGATCTTGTCAGCCACCGAACCTATGTTTTCGCCGGCGACGGTGATCTGATGGAAGGCGTCAGCCACGAAGCCTGCAGCCTCGCAGGGCACCTCAGGCTGAACCGACTGATCGTGCTGTACGATGACAACCACATTTCCATCGACGGCGCCACGAGCCTGGCCGATTCCACCAACACGCTTGAACGCTTTGACGCGATGGGGTGGAAGACCATGTCCTGTGACGGCATGAACGGTGCCGAGGTTGCGGCGGCTCTGGACGCTGCCCAGAACAGCGACCGCCCCGTTCTCATCGCCTGCCGTACCACGATCGGATATGGGCTGCCGACGCGTGCCGGCACGGCCAAAGCCCATGGCGAGGCCCCAGGGACAAGTGAAATCGAGGGCGCGCGCAAGAACCTCGACTGGCCCTATCCAGCGTTTACCGTGCCCGAAGATGTTCTGAACGAATGGCGGCGTCTTGGGACGCGCGGCGCCAAGCTGCGTGCCGCGTGGAACCAGAGGCTCGCAGGTTCGGCACGGCGGGCCGATTTTGAAGATGCACTCAAAGCGCAGATCGGCCCCGAGGTCATTGCGGCAATTGCCGCCCATAAGCAGAAGCTGGTCGCGGAGAAACCCAAAATCGCCACGCGCAAGGCGTCAGAAGGCGTGCTTGAGGTGATCAATGCAGCAAGCGAACTGACGCTAGGCGGTTCTGCCGATCTCACCGGTTCCAACAATACGCTGACCAAGGGACTGGTCAGCATCAGCCCCCAGAACTATGGCGGCAGGTATATCCATTACGGAATCCGCGAACACGGCATGGCAGCAGCCATGAACGGGATCGCACTGCACGGCGGCTTTATCCCATACGGCGGCACGTTCCTCGTGTTTTCCGACTACGCCCGTCCGTCAATCCGTCTGGCCGCGCTGATGCAAAGCCATGTGGTTTATGTGATGACCCATGATTCCATCGGGCTCGGCGAGGACGGTCCAACCCACCAGCCAGTCGAGCATCTGGCATCCTTACGGGCGATTCCGGGCCTTACGGTATTCCGTCCGGCCGACGCCGTGGAAGTCGCCGAGTGCTGGGAGCTGGCGCTGACCCGCAAGGCCCCCGCACTGCTCTCGCTGACCCGTCAGAACCTTGCCACGTTGCGGCAGGCGCCTGCCCACGAAAACCTGTGCGCGCTGGGCGGCTATGAGATCGCCGCGGCGGATGGCACGGCGCGGGTCACCTTGATGGCAAGCGGCTCGGAGGTCGAGATTGCCGTCAGCGCGCAAGGCCTGTTGAAGGAGAAGGGTATACCGGCCCGGGTGGTCTCGGTGCCAAGCTTCGAGCTGTTTGCCGCACAAGATGAAGACTATCGCGCCCGTGTTCTCGGCAATGTTCCGCGCGTCGCTGTGGAAGCCGCCGTACGCATGAGCTGGGATCGCTATCTTGGACCTAAGGACCGTTTCATCGGGCTTGATCACTTCGGCGCCAGTGCGCCCTATCTCGAACTCTACCGGCAATTCGGGATCACGCCGCAAAGCGTAGCCGCTGCAGCCGAAGAGGCTTGCCAGAAGGCGCGCTGAGATCGATCAATAAAGCCGGACGGGCTCACCCCTAGTTTGTAGCTGCCTCATTCAGCCTCCGGCGTGGCCGGACAGATCGGAGAGAGTTAAGATGAGCGTTCGCGTCGCTATCAATGGATTTGGTCGCATCGGTCGCAATATTCTGCGCGCCATTATGGAGTCAAAGCGCGAAGACATCGTCGTCGTCGCGGTCAATGACCTGGGACCTGTCGACACCAACGCGCACCTGTTGCGTTACGACAGCATTCATGGCCGCTTTCCCGGTCGGGTCGAGGTTAACGGCGACGTGATGACTGTCGATGGCCACAAGATCCGCGTGACGGCGGTCAGGAACCCCGCGGAACTGCCGCATCGCGAGTTGGGTGTCGATATCGCACTGGAGTGCACTGGGATTTTCACGGCGCGCGACAAGGCCAAGGCTCACCTTGAGGCCGGTGCAAAGCGCGTGCTGGTGTCTGCACCGTCCGACGGCGCAGATGCCACAATCGTCTATGGGGTCAATCATCATATTCTGACCAAAGAACACATCGTTGTCTCCAACGGCTCCTGCACCACGAACTGCCTGGCGCCTGTGGCAAAGGTGCTGCATGAGGCGATCGGCATCGAAAAAGGCATGATGACGACCGTCCACTCCTACACCAATGATCAGAACATTCTCGATCAACTGCATAAGGATCTGCATCGCGCCCGTGCAGCAGCGATGTCGATGATTCCCACATCAACCGGCGCCGCCAAGGCGATCGGACTTGTCCTGCCCGACCTGAAAGGCAAACTCGACGGCGTCTCGATTCGCGTGCCAACCCCCAACGTGTCGTTGGTGGATCTCAAGGTCATCACCCGCCGTGCAACCACGGTGCAGGAAGTCAATGAGGCAATGAAGAAGGCCGCGGCTGGCCCGCTGAAGGGCGTGCTCGAGATCATTGACGCGCCGCTCGTCAGCCACGACTTCAACCATGATCCAGCCTCCTCCTCCTTTGTCTTGGCCGAAACCAAGGTGATGGACGGAAACCTCGTCGCAGTGATGAGCTGGTATGACAATGAGTGGGGTTTTTCCAACCGAATGGCGGACACCGCGGTAGCGATGGGCAAGCTGATCTGAGGAGACGCGGATGACCAGCCGATATGCAACTTTGGATGATCTTGACGTGCGCTCCAAGCGGGTACTGGTTCGCGCCGATCTCAATGTGCCGGTGCGTGACGGCCAGATCACCGACAGTTTGCGCATCGATCGGCAGGCACCCACCATCCGTGAACTTGCCGAAAAGGGCGCGCGCGTCATCGTGCTGTCGCATTTCGAACGGCCCAAGGGCAAGCGCGTTCCGGAGATGTCCTTGAAGCCGATTGCTCCGGCACTGGCCAAAGCGATCGGCCGCCCCGTTGCTTTCGCCGACGACTGCGTCGGCAAGACTGCGCAAAAAGCCGTCGACGCTCTCGCGGATGGCCAGGTGCTGCTGCTCGAAAACACGCGCTTCCATGGCGGCGAAGAGAGCAATGACCCGGCCTTTCGCGATGCTCTGGCCGCTCTCGGGGATCTTTATGTCAATGATGCATTTTCGGCCGCGCACCGCGCCCATGCATCAACCGAGGGCCTCGCCCACGTTCTGCCATCGGCAGCCGGTCGGGCCATGCAGGCCGAGCTTGTGCACCTGGCTGCGGCGCTTGATGACCCCAAACATCCCGTGATTGCCGTGGTTGGTGGTGCCAAGGTGTCGAGCAAGATCGCCGTCATCGAGCATCTGATGGACAAGGTCGATGTGCTGGTGATCGGCGGCGCAATGGCCAACACCTTTCTGGCGGCCGAAGACATTGCCGTGGGCCGCTCGCTCTATGAGCCCGACCAGCTCAAGACGGCCCAGCGCATCGTGGGGCTGGCCACGATCAGCGGCACGGTTCTGATCCTGCCCCAGGACGTCGTGGTGGCGAAGGAATTCAAGCCTGATGCCCAGTTTCGTACGTGCAAGGCGCGCGAGGTCGCGCCGGACGAGATGATCCTCGACGTTGGTCCGGCAACCATTGCCGAATTCGAGCGGCGCCTGCATACGGCAAATACGTTGGTGTGGAACGGCCCGCTGGGCGCCTTCGAAACCGTTCCCTTCGACGCGGGAACCGTTCATGCTGCCCGCCTGGTTGCGGCCCGCACCCATGCTGGCGCCCTGCTCTCGGTAGCGGGGGGTGGCGACACGGTGTCGGCGCTCAATCATGCCGGTGTCGGCGATCAATTTACCTACGTCTCGACCGCGGGCGGGGCGTTCCTGGAATGGCTGGAGGGCCGCGAGCTGCCGGGGGTGGCAGCGCTGGCGGCCAACAAGGGGAAGATACGATGAATGGTGCAGAGCTGAACCGCATCGCCACTGCCATGGTGGCGCGCGGCAAGGGGATCCTGGCGGCTGACGAGTCCACAGGCACGATCAAGAAGCGCTTCGATGCCATCGGGGTTGCCAATACGGAAGACAACCGCCGGGACTATCGCGAACTTCTGTTTCGCTCCGAAGCGGCAATGCATCAGTATATTTCCGGCGTCATCCTCTACGATGAAACCATCCGGCAAAAGGCCAAGGACGGCACCCGGCTTGTCGAGCTGATTGAGCGTGCCGGATCCATTCCCGGCATCAAGGTTGATGCGGGTGCCAAGCCTCTGGCACATTGTCCGGGAGAAACTGTAACCGAAGGACTTGATGGCCTGGGGCTCCGGCTGAGCGACTACCGCAAGCTGGGTGCACGCTTTGCCAAATGGCGGGCTGTCATCGACATCGCGGCAGCCATCCCGAGCTATACTGCGGTCAGTGCTAATGCTCATGCGCTGGCGCGCTATGCGGCACTCTGCCAGGAGCACGATATTGTTCCGATCGTCGAGCCGGAAGTCCTGATGGACGGCGACCATGATATCGAGCGCTGTGCCGAGGTGACCGAGTTCGTGCTCAAAGAAACCTTCCAGCAGCTCTATCATCAGCGCGTGTCACTCGAAGGCATGGTGCTCAAGCCCAACATGGTGATCGCAGGAAAGAAATCGCCCAGACAGGCTGGCACGCAGGAGGTCGCGGAACGTACCATCGCGGTGCTCAGGCGCTGCGTGCCGGCAGCCGTGCCGGGGATCGCCTTCCTCTCGGGTGGACAAACCGATGAGCAGGCCACAGCCCACCTCAATGCCATGGTGGCTGGCGGCAATTTGCCCTGGTCGCTGACATTCTCTTACGGACGGGCCTTGCAGGCCGCACCACAGAAGGCCTGGTCCGGGAAAGCCGAAAATACTGCCGCTGCCCAGGCTGCCTTTGCCCACCGGGCCCGCATGAACGCTCTGGCCAGCAAAGGCGCTTGGAAGCCCGAACTGGAAAAAGAGGCGGCTTGAGCACCTGCCGCCTCTATCTCATCACCCCGCCGGCGTTCGAGCCGCAAGCCTTTGCCGAAACGCTAAAGGTGGCACTGGGCGCGGGCGATGTGGCGTGCCTGCAGCTGAGGCTCAAGGGGGCAAGCGACGATGAGATCCGTCGTAGCGCTGCCCTCTTGACCCCGATCGCACATGCCCACGACGTCGCACTCGTGCTCAATGATCGTCCCGATCTGGCCGCAGAACTGGGCTGCGACGGCGTTCATGTGGGTCAGGACGACGTGAGCTATGCCGAGGCGCGCCGTCTGGTCGGGCCCGATCGCATCGTCGGCGTGACCTGCCACAATTCCCGCCATCTGGCGATGGAAGCTGGCGAGGCCGGAGCCGATTATGTGGCCTTTGGTGCCTTTTTTCCGACCCACACCAAAGCGGTTCAATATCAGGCCGGGATCGAACTGCTCTCCTGGTGGTCCGAGCTGATGGAAATCCCCTGCGTCGCCATTGGCGGCATTACGGTTGCGAACTGCGACAGCCTGATCCGCGCGGGGGCAGACTTCCTTGCTGTAGCAAGTGGCGTTTGGGAATACCCGGAAGGCCCGGCCGCGGCAGTGAAAGCGTTCAATGCCAGGTTTGGCCAGAACGGGAAGCAGCCGGGATAGCGCGCGGTCGTCCGGCCCTTCAGGCAGTGCCCGGTGCCCAAGGCCGCACCATCCTGGCGCCAGGATCCACGCCATCAGGCTTTAACCGCGTAGAGGCGACAGCGGTTTACTTCGGTGCATCCCCACCGCTATAAGCCAGCGCGCTCTTTGCCCCTCCACCCCTCTGTCTCGCCCCCCAAGGAGGGCTCGTCCGTTATGGCCAAAATCTCCGGCAACGACATTCGACCCGGCACCATGATCGAGTTCGAGGGCGGCTTGTGGCTCGCGGTCAAGACCCAGAAGGTCAAGCCGGGAAAGGGCGGGGCTTATAACCAGGTCGAACTCAAGAACGTGACCACCGGCACCAAGCTGAACCAGCGGTTCCGTTCGGATGAGACCGTGGAAGAGGTCTGGCTCGAAAAGCGCGATTTTCAGTTTCTCTACGCATCCGGTGACATGCTGACCTTCATGGATATGGAAACCTATGATCAGTTTGAGCTGTCTGCCGAATTTGTCGGTGACCAGGCGAGTTTCCTTCAGGATGGCATGAAGACGCTGGTGACGATGTATGAAGGAAAGCCCCTCGGCATCCAGCTTCCGCTTCAGGTCACACTGACCGTCGCCGAGGCTGATCCGGTCCTGAAGGGCGGAACCGCTGCGCCATCCTATAAGGGTGCAGTGCTCGAAAACGGCCTCAAGATCCAGGTACCGCCTTTCATCGGAACAGGCGAGAAGATCATCGTCTCCACCGAGGATGGATCTTACGTGCGTCGCGCAGAATAGACGGATCTCATGCCCTACCTCTCACCTGCTCTTAACGTCATGACGTCGGCCGCGCGCAAGGCCGGACGCCGGCTGATCCGTGATTTCGGTGAAGTCGAAAACCTGCAGATCTCGCTCAAGGGCCCGGGCGACTTTGTCACCGTCGCGGACCAGCGTACCGAGCGGATCCTGATCGAGGAATTGCAGAAAGCCCGACCAGGCTATGGGTTCCTGCTCGAGGAGACGGGCGTCATCGAAGGCCCCGACAAAACCCATCGCTTCATCATCGACCCGCTCGATGGGACGACGAATTTCCTGCACGGGATTCCCCATTTCGCAATCTCGATCGCACTCGAGCGCGAAGGCCAGCTCGTCTCGGCGGTCGTCTTCAATCCCATCACAGACGAGATGTTCGTTGCCGAAAAAGGTAGCGGCGCCTATCTCAATGACAAACGTCTGCGTGTCGCTGCACGCAAGCAGATGAGCGAAGCGCTGTTCGCGACCGGCATTCCTTTTGTGGGGCGAGGCGATCACGATGCGTATCTGCGTGAACTGTCCTCGGTCATGGGCACCACTCCGGGTGTTCGCCGCTTCGGCTCGGCCGCGCTCGACCTGGCCTGGGTCGCAGCCGGTCGCTATGACGGGTTCTGGGAGCATGGCCTGAAACCCTGGGACGTGGCCGCGGGAATTCTGCTCGTGCGTGAGGCGCATGGGACAGTGAGCGACCTCACCGGGGGGGCCAGTATGCTTGACAGCGGCGACATCCTGGCAAGCAACGAGAATCTGCATCCCCAGATGCTGCGTTTGCTCAGGGCTGCCGGAACAACGCCGCGGCCATCGCCTGCCGGTTGAGCCTCTCCCCCTCAGCGCCTAATGTGATGCTTCGCAGACGCGTCAGGCTGGGCTCATGACCGAGATCTCCTTCCGCCGGCTTGCCCGGGCAAGCTTCATCCTTGCCGTCGCAGCCGCTGCTGCTATCTGGAGCGGCGCAGCCATTGCCCAGGTACAGATGTATCCCGGCGAGGATGTCACCGTTAATCCATGGGCAGTTCCGCAGCCATCCACGGTACCCAATCTGCCTCCGGTACATCTGCACCCCCCACACCCGACGCGGCACGCCCCAAGGCATCGGCCACGAGCCACCGTCAAAGCCCGCGCGGTGACGCGCCATCGCCATGAGGCGGCGGCGAGCCAGGCGCACCCTGCAGCGCGCAGGGGCATTCCTGCGCATGCCCGGGTTCACGCCCCAGCCTCGAAAGCGGCCACCTCCGGGCACGCCAAGGCGGCCTCCATTCCCTTCTCGTTTGCTCCGGAGCAGGCGCCAGCCGCGCCTGCAGTCGTGCCACCAAAGAACGCTGCAGCTGTCCCCCAAGCGCCTGCTGCAGCTGCATCGCGCGCACCTGCGCCTGCCGCCGCCACGCCGCTCCACGTCACCTTGCCAAAAGGGCTGTCCAAACAGGCGTCGGTGCTGTTCGATCGCAACTCGTTTACGCTTTCGGACAATACGACCGCCACGCTTAACGATCTTGCCTTCAGCCTCAAGACGGCGCTGGCCAGTGGTGCGAGCCGCGTCGAACTGGTGGGTTATGGCGGCAATCCCGGTGACACCTCATCGGCGGCACGACGGCTTAGCCTTGAGCGGGCCCTGGCTGTCCGTCAGGCCCTGATCGCCGATGGCGTTCCGGCCGAGCGGATTGACGTACGTGCGCTAGGTGGCGTGCCGGCCAGCGACCACGGCGCCACCGACCGGGTCGACATCTTCGTCAAATCCTGATCACGGACTATGATGGTGAGCCGCGTATTCGACCATGTCGATCTCTCGTGCTTCACGGCCGATATAGGCAAAGATGGCGATGAACACGGCCGCCGCTGCGGCCACCAGTGATAGCGCCGCGCCGTAACTGCCATAGGCAAGTTCCAGTTCGGCCTGCAGGGTCGCGTTGTACGATGCCAGAAAATTCCCCAGCTGATAGACGGTTCCGGGAAAGGTGCCACGTGCTTCCGGCGGCGACAATTCGTTCAGATGCGCAGGAATGATGCCCCAACAACCCTGCACCATGAACTGCATGGCAAAGGCTGCTGCGCCGAGCACATAGACGGAGCTTGAAAGCGCCCAGAACGGGATAATCGGCAACGACAGCAGCGCCCCGAGGATCAGGGCGCGCCGACGGCCGATACGCTGCGACAATGCCCCAAAAAACAGGCCGCCCAGAATAGCCCCGCCGGCCGCAATAAGATTGATCGTGCTGATCAGTGCATGGCTCATGCCTTTGTCGGCGCTGAGCATGGTCGGGTAAAGATCCTGCGTGCCGTGGCTGAAGAAGTTCATTGCCATCATGAATAACATGGCATAGAGCGCAAGCCGCCAGTGCTCGCGCAGCAAAGACAGCGTACCGGTACGCCGGACGGGCGCACCACGGCGAAATCCCGGAGATTCGCGTACGTAGCGACGAATGTAGAGAACCAGCAGCGCCGGCAGGATCCCGACCATGAACATGCCGCGCCAGCCGATATAGGGGTAAAGAAGGCCGTAGACCGCCGATGCGAGAAGCAGGCCGCTCGGATAGCCCGCCTGTAACAGGCCCGAAACGATGCCGCGTGCACCCTGCGGTACGCTTTCCATCGTCAAGGATGCGCCTACCCCCCATTCCCCTCCCATCGCGATACCGAACAGGGCGCGGATGACAAGAAAGACCCACAGATTGGGTGCAAAGGCCGTAGCAAAACCCAGTACTGCATAGCAGGCCACGTCCACCATCAGCACGGGACGACGTCCATACTTATCGGCCAGCCGGCCAAACAGAAGGGCTCCCACGGGACGCAGTGCCAGGGTCAGCGTGATCGCCCAGGTGATCGCTGCGACCGAACAGTCGAACGATCTGGCAATATCGGTAACCAGAAAAATCAGAAGAAAGAAATCGAAGGCATCGAGGGTCCAGCCAAGATAGGCGGCTATGACCGCATTGCGCTGCTCTGTGGTCCAGCCCTTCAACATGGTGCCCAGCATGTTCCCCCGCCGCTTGATGATCCGCTGTGCAAGGCTAGGCGGCGCGCTGGCATGGCGCAATGCCAGTCGCTCGGTATTGCACCAATGCCTCAGGCAATCAGGGTGGCCTGCGTCTTGCTCCGCACCTCATCCAGCTGGACGCCAGGTGCCAGCTCCACAAGCTTAAGCCCGACGTCAGTCACGTCCAGGACGCCAAGATTGGTGATAATACGCTGAACGCATCTCACTCCCGTCAAGGGCAGGGTGCACTGGCGCAGCAGTTTGGGACTTCCAGCCTTGTCGGTGTGGTCCATGGTGACGACACAGCGCTTGACGCCCGCCACCAGATCCATCGCCCCACCCATGCCTTTTACGAGCTTGCCGGGGACCATCCAGTTGGCGAGATCACCCTTTTCGCTGACTTCCATTGCCCCCAGGATCGAAAGATCGATGTGCCCGCCGCGGATCATGGCAAAGCTGTCCGCCGAGGAGAAGAACGAAGTCTGCGGTAGTGCGGTCACGGTCTGC
>JAGWRJ010000204.1 GCA_028869725.1 Alphaproteobacteria bacterium
CGATGGCGGCGAACCGCTCCGCCGCTTCGGTGAGCCGGTTCCACAGCCGGGCGGCGATGTTCATCAGCGCCGCGTTGTGCTCGGCGCGGGCCGCCATCGCTTCCCGCAGCCCGCCGATGAAGCGGGCGAAGCGCCCGGCGAGAGCCCAGGCGCTGGGGGTGGGGGGAGAGGTGGCGGCGGCGGACATGAACGAAACAGGAACATAAAATGGGGGGCGGTGTCAAGGGGTTTTTGTGGTGGGAGTGGGTTGGGCGCGGCGGGGCCTCCGCGTCCCGGCCCGTTGCATCACTGCCCCGCCTGGGGCAACAGCAGCAAGCAGGAGCCCGTCTCTCAAGTTTACCGTCGTCCGAAGAAAGAGGGCAGGTCAGCTTCGGCGCCCCATCCTATCGTTGCGTAGCGAGGCAGGCTGCTCGGTCGAGCAGGCGCCCCCGGCTGCTTGCGATCATCCGCGTTTACCTCCGTTTTGATCCTCCTTCTGCCGACTGCGCATCAGCAGCGTTCGCGAGAATAGCGAAAAAGGGAAATGGCCTTTCTCATCGTCAGTCGCCATTCTGCGCAACGCTGGATCTACGCCTCCATTCAGGTCCATAATCGCTAGCAAAATCGTGCCTTCCAGACACCACAACCAGGTCGCGCTACTGCAGTCGTTTCATAGCCTGAGCCACTCCCTCGACTGCGGACGTCAGGCATCAAGTTTTGGGATAGCGATCGTGCCCGCCATTCTTAGATACTTACCTTGGCCGTACCGTTACCTTCGTTTATCAAACATTAGTGAGCTTTCGATAAAGCCTAAGACAGTGGATGTTATCTGGTTCACGGTCTAGACCCTCCTTTGCGAGTGCAAGTGCTTGGCTTTCGCTGCCCATATGTAGGCGCAGCCAGGCTACTCGCGATATATCTGTCGCGGTCGCTTCTTCTAGTTTCTCCTCCATCATAGACGCGAGTGGATGGAATATCGTTGCGCGGTCTGCTGTATTCATATCGCTCCATGATATCGATGAATTATTTAGCCAGTTGGCAAGAGAACTTACCTCGGACAGCGGAGGCTCGGCTATTGCAGATGCACGACAAAACGCATCACAGGCCGCAATAACCTCACCGCTCGCACGATAGAGGTCGACCAGTTGCTGCCAGGCTCGTTGCGCAAGCTGTGGCTCTGGCCGGGACGACAGAAAGCGACGTAGTGACTCGGCCGCCCTTTCTTGATCTCCTAATTCTTGATCGATGCCAGCCAACAGCAGCCATGCACGTTGATGCTGGCTGGCGAGAAACTCCAGAATCGGCCGGACCTCTTCCAGGCTTGATTTGTCGACCATGACTTTCCGCGCCACCCGACGAAATAGAGCGTCGATTTTAGGTGCCAGACCCTCTTTCAGACCGGTGTCTCTTGTCGCGCCTACATCTTGCAGGAAACGGACGTCATTCTCGACTGTTGCTCGAATTGGGCTTACCTCAAGTTTTTGCTTTCCAAATGTAGCAGCGGTAAGTGGAACCTCCAGGAAATCAGAGTCATCTGGGGCTGTCAACCTTTCTATCAGAGACGTTCGCACAAGCTGATCAATAGCAGATTCAGGATCAATGGCCTCGTGCGTATATCGCATGAGCGTAGCTTCGACGGCCAACTGAGGAACTATCGATCGCCAAGAAGAAAGTATAAGGAACGCCCGAGCAGAAAGCGGACTAAGACTCGCATATGTCCTCTCAAAGATGGCATCCAGGATATCCTCTTTACGGGCTATAAGTCTAGCTGGTTTAGAGTAAGATCCTCTAGTAGCGATCTCACCAAGCATAATTCTGATGATATACGGATGCCCATCAGACTCTTCGAATATCTCCGTTTTCTCCTTCGACCCGATTATACCCTGTATTTTCAATGTTTCTGCTGTCCGAAGAATGAGCTCTTCGGCCTCCTTCTCCTCCATACCAGGCACAGATATCGGGTAGTCGGCCTTGAAATCTCTGAATCTCGAAGTGATTATAACCTTATTAGGCAACCTGATGTTGGTATCTATCCAAGCAAATAAATCGATAGGGCTACGTACGGTTTCGAAATTGTCGAATACAAATAGTGTTTTACCCAAAGGATTGCGCGCAAGATGAGCCGCCATCACACTGATAGGCGCCTCCTTGTCGTCGCTTTTTTTGTATCCTATAAGTTTCATATACTCCGTCGCGATCTCGGTTTCGGTAAGGACTTTCGGCTTGACGGCCTTCGCACCGGCTAACGTTAAATCGATGTCTCGCGCACTGAACCATACAATCATCTCGAATCTGTCGCCATTAGCGAGCTCATGCAAGACGGCCAGTGCCGTTGATGTCTTCCCGATGCCACCGCGGCCTACCAGCGTGACAATAGGATGGCGATCGTCCTCAACTACATGCCTGATTTCTGCCTCTAGTTTAGGTCGACCTATATAGCCGGGGGTGCCCGGTGGAAGGTTCGCGAATACGTTGCCGAGCGGCTCCAGTGATCCGGTGCCCTCCGTGTCACTAGGTGGCCTTTCAGTGGCCGGAAGGAGATAGGGCGTTGCGTCACCCCGACGCCTATTATCTGAGATGAGGGAGTGGAGCTCGTACGTGCCATTACGGAACGCACCGTTTGGCACGAAGAAGTCGCTAGCGTCTGCATCAGTATATAGCAATTCAACGCGCTGATAGCCGCCAACATAGATATAGACGCCAGGTGGATAGTTCTCGGCATTGAACGCTTTGGATGTCTTTAGGTCGGAAAATGCATCCCCATCTCCCCCAAGCGGTACGACTCGATATTTTCCGGATAGGTTACGGTGCAGATAAGCCCAGGGGGCTTGCAAGACTGGGTTATGTGACCCCATCAATTTCACTGCCGTATCTAGGTCCGCTACCAAGCGCGACGCCGTCGCGGGCGTCAATGCTCCATGGCCCCGCGTTTTGTTGCGCAGTTCAGAGAAAAGCTGAAACCACGACCGGAGCTGCGGCCGTTCGGCTGGCGGGGAAGCTTGCGGATAAACACCTGCCAATACCGAGAAGAGACTTTTTACAGCGCGATCTTGCCATGAGGCGGGGTTCGAGCGTTGGGTGAAATCACGCCGAATGTCCAGAGCGGCCGGAACCAGATGATGGCTGGTTGGACCGACGAGGGTCTGATCAATCGCTGCAGCCCATTCACCAACACCGTCCGCGCGGACTAGCCCATGCAGAAGCCTATAGCGGTGGCTGTCACGATCATTTTGGACCAGCGCTACTAACGCTCCTGTCGTTGCTTTCAATATGAGTTCTCCCGCATAGAGCAACTCTGTAAACATCGTGATGTCTGAATCTGCTCCGTGCGCTGTGACGCGATCGAGCATCAACTCCAACGCTTTCAGCATAAATTTACCCCCCAGGACCGCAACCGATACGCTTCTAAGGCTATCACCCTAGTGCTTCTCACGAAAGCTTTAGTTGTGGCCAGGTGTGCTTCGCAGGAGTGCAGTTCGTACTGGACAATATCGTCGGGCCTTTGGGCCTCTGCTTGGGACGCGTCGTGCACGGAAGCCGCAAAGCCGGTTTCGGCCACTTCCGGTCGTATGGGAGCGATCGACGGAGTGTAAAAAATGAACTGGGCGCAGCCCGCCGCTCAACCCCTTCAAACCTCTTCGCCAAACCACCCGTGCCAGACCCCACGCCGCCTCCCGTCTACCCGGGTCAGAATACTCACCCCCCCTACAAATCAATCCAAGACAAATGCCCGCCCTTGCCGGCCCCGGTATCCAGAAACACCGCCTCCCCCCCTCGCATCCCCCGCCGCCGCCACGGGCGCCCGTCCGTGCTCCGCCGGTCATGCCCGCAATAAACCGTAAACCCCTCCGGAATCCGGTCCACCCAGCGCAGGCTGCGTTCCGGATAGCCATCCGGCTGAATGCGCCCTGTCGGCTCCCCATACAGCGCCCGGGCCATGGCCCCCTTGGGCCGTTCCAGCCGGTGCGGCGGCGGCG
>JAGWRJ010000205.1 GCA_028869725.1 Alphaproteobacteria bacterium
GGTTGTCGTGGAAACACCCGATGCGGTTCTGGTCGCTGACAGGCGACGCAGCCAGGACGTGAAATTGCTGGTCGAGAAGCTGAAGGCCGGGAAGCGCGATGAGGCCACGACACCCCGCAAGGTCTTCCGGCCGTGGGGTTGGTATGACTCGCTCGAACGCGGTCCTGGCTTCCAGGTCAAGCGAATAGGGGTCAATCCCGGAGCGAGTCTTTCACTGCAAATGCATCACCGGCGTGCAGAACATTGGGTTGTCGTAAGGGGAATCGGGTGTGTCACCAACGGTGACCGTGTGTTCGATCTGCTTGCCAACGAGTCGACCTACATTCCAAGCGGCACCCGGCACAGGCTGGAAAATAAGACCGACCAGCCTCTGGAGATCATCGAGGTACAAACAGGGGATTACCTCGGCGAGGACGACATCGTCCGCTTTGAAGACAGGTATTCGCGGGTCGAATCGTGATCTGGCCGGAACCGATCAGGCCGCCAGATCGCCGCGAAGGGCGGCGAAACATTCCAGCGATCCGGGGTTTGCTAGCGCGTCGGTGTTCTTCACGGCCTCGCCGTGGATCACTGCCCGCACCGCCAATTCGGAGATCTTCCCCGAGATGGTGCGCGGGATGTCGGCCACCTGCAGGATCTTCGCCGGCACGTGGCGCGGGGTGGTGTTGTCGCGGATCTGCTGCTTGATTCGGTCCTGCAAGGCCTCGTCGAGGTGCAGTCCTTCGCGCAGCCGCACGAACAGCACGATGCGCTCGTCGTCCTGCCAGCGCTGGCCGACCGCGACCGATTCGAGCACCTCCGGCAGTCGTTCGACCTGCCGGTAGATCTCGGCGGTGCCGATGCGCACACCGCCGGGGTTGAGCGTGGCGTCGGAGCGGCCGTAGATGATGATGCCGTCGTGGCGGGTCAGTTCGGCACGGTCGCCATGGCACCACATCTCCGGCACCTTCGAAAAGTAGGCCGCGCGGTACTTTTCGCCATCCGAATCGTTCCAGAACATCACCGGCATCGAGGGGAACGGCGCCGCGCACGCGAGTTCGCCAGGCTGCTCTCGCACCGGCTGACCGGCGTCGTCGAGGATCACGACCTTCATGCCGAGTCCGCGGCATTGCAGTTCACCGCGCCACACGGGTAGTACGGGGTTGCCGAGCGCGAAGCAGGAGATGATATCGGTGCCTCCGGATATCGACGCCAGCAGCACGCGTTCCTTCACGTCCCGGTAGACATAGTCGAAGCTTTCGGGGGACAGCGGCGAGCCGGTCGAAAGGATGGTCTTGAGTTGGGCGAGTTTGTGGGTTTCGCGCGGCTTGACGCCCATCTTGGCGGTGGCGTCGATCCACTTCGCGCTGGTGCCGAAGACGCTGATGCCGACTTCGTCGGCGAGATCCCACAAGGCCTGGCCGTCAGGGTAGGTCGGCGAGCCGTCGTACAACACCACGGTGGCACCGACGGCGAGGCCGGACACAAGCCAGTTCCACATCATCCATCCGCAGGTGGTGTAGTAGAAGATGCGATCTTCGCGCTTGAGGTCGGTGTGCAGCACCAGTTCCTTGAGGTGCTGAAGCAGAGTACCGCCGGCGCCGTGCACGATGCACTTGGGCTGGCCGGTCGTGCCCGAGGAGTACATGATGTACAGCGGGTGGTCGAAGATTGTGGGCACGAACTCGATCGCATGGTCCTCGCTGCCGGCAAAGTCGTCCCAGGCGACCGCATCGCGCAGGCCGTCGAGTGGCAGGGCGTCACCCGAGTAGGCGATCACCACGCACTTTTCGATGGA
>JAGWRJ010000206.1 GCA_028869725.1 Alphaproteobacteria bacterium
GGACATGCTCATCATCATGGGAACCATCCGCCTTCCAGCCGAAAATCTTTCCAGAGCGCGGCCGGTCATGCAGGACATGGTGGAACGCAGCCGCGCCGAAAAGGGTTGTCTTGGCTATGCCTATGCGGAAGACGTACTGGAGGCAGGGCTTATTCATGTCAGCGAAGTGTGGGCGGATCAGGCGGCTCTGGACCGCCATTTTGCCTCCGCCCATCTTGCCGCATGGCGTGCGTCGTGGTCAGCGTTTGGCATCAGCGATCGCCAGCTTGTTCTCTACGAGGCAGCTGCGTCGCGACCTGTCTGATCGCAGAGGAAGATCGTTGAGTGGCGGCCGCAGCCGTCGCAGGACTTACGAGCGGGTGAACTGATCGATGATTTTCCGCAGGCCCGGCGCAATGTCGGGACGGCTCAGTCCCATTGCGACATTGGCCTGCAGAAATCCGATCTTGTCGCCGCAGTCAAAGCGCGTACAGCCGGTCTTCACGCCATGAAACGGCATGCGACCGATCAGACGCGCCATGGCATCGGTCAGCTGGATCTCGCCACCGGCGCCGGTTTCGTGCCTGTCGAGTTCGGCGAAGATTTCCGGCTGCAGGATATAGCGGCCGATGACGCACAGCCGTGAGGGAGCAACTTCCGGTCTGGGCTTTTCGATGACACTTTTGACTTCGATCGCATTACCGTGCGTCTTGCCGGGGGTGATGACCCCATAGCGGCTCACCTCTTCAAGCGGCTTTTCCTCGGCCGCCACGATGACGCCGCCGCCGACGCGCTGATAGGCTTCGATCATCTGGGCCATGCAGGACGGCTCACCCACCATCAGATCGTCCGGAAGAAGCACGGCAAAGGGCTCGTCGCCGACCAGATGACGTGCTGACCACACCGCATGGCCAAGTCCGAGCGGACGCTGCTGGCGGGTGAAGCTCACCGAGCCGGTCACCGGCAGATCTTCGAGCAGCCCGTTCAGCGCTTCGGTCTTGCCACGCTCACGCAGCAGCGCCTCCAGCTCATAGGCGTGATCGAAATGGTCCTCGATGATGTGCTTGCCGCGTCCGGTGACGAAGATGAACTGCTCGATGCCGGCCTTCATCGCCTCTTCGACCGCGTACTGGACGACAGGCTTGTCCACCACCGGAAGCATTTCTTTTGGCACCGCCTTGGTGGCGGGAAGGAAGCGCGTTCCCATGCCGGCGACGGGCAGGACAGCTTTGCGAACAGGTTTGATCATGGGCTCGTCTGAACGGAGGGTGAAAACTGGCGTCCTGTCTTAGCGGCAAAGTGGCGGTGCGTCCACGTTGTGGGCAGATGTGGGCAGCAAAAGCTCCACCAGATTGAAAAATCGTCACGCAGCGTAAGGTTGCAGTTCGGATTGTCACGGCCGGCCAAAGCTGGTTTGCTGCGCAAAACATCTGGGCGAGGCATGTTCATGATTGGAATCACGTCCTGGGGCGCTTATGTGCCGCGGCTGCGCCTGCAGCGCAAAAGTGTGGGCAGTGCCAATGCCTGGTTTGCTCCTGGGCTCGCACGGGCCAAGGGCGAACGGGCGATGGCAAACTGGGATGAGGATGCGCTCACCATGGCAGTGGAGGCCGGACGCGTCTGCCATCCGACGCCAGATCCGCTCACCGGCCGCGCCCATCTGGATGCACTCTATCTGGCCTCGACCTCGCTGCCTTTTCTCGACCGGCTGAATGCCGGCATCGCCGCAGGTGCCCTCGGCCTGGCCGAGGCGGTCAGCGCGATCGATGTCACCGGCTCGCAGCGTGCCGGTACTTCGGCGCTGCTGTCTGCACTGGATGGGCTCGCAGCGGGGCGGACCAAGGCGCCGCTGGTGCTTGCCAGTGACAAGCGCAAGGCGCGCGCGGCCAGTGCGCAGGAACTCGCCTACGGCGATGCAGCCGGCGCGATTGAATTTGGTCAGGACAATGTCCGGGCCCGCTTCATTGCCAGTCACACGCTGAGCATCGATTTTGTCGATCATTTTCGCGGCGCCGGCGAAGACTTCGATTATGGCTGGGAGGAACGCTGGATCCGCGATGAGGGCTACAGCAAGATCGTGCCGACTGCGATCAAGGCTCTGCTGGAGAAATCAGGTGTTTCCGCCAGCGACATCGCCCACATCGTTCTTCCCACGCCCTTCGCCAAGCTCGACGCCACCATCGCCAAGCAGTGTGGCCTCAATCCGGACTGCCTCATCGAGGATTTTTCCGACCGCATCGGGGATGCTGGCTGCGCCCATCCGCTTCTCATGCTGATTGCCGCGCTCGACCGGGCCAAAGCCGGTGAGAAGATCCTCGTTGCCCAGTTCGGCAATGGCTGCGACGTGCTCCTGTTCGAAACCACCGCCGCGCTCGCCGAGGCCCAGCGCGGCAGCCTTGTCGCCGCACTGTCACGGCGCAAGGAAGAGACCAACTACATGAAGTATCTGGCCTTCAACGGCCTGATCGAACTCGAGAAGGGCATGCGTGCCGAGGTTGACCGCAAGACGGCGCTCACCGTGCTGCACCGCAAGTCCGATATGCTGACCAGCCTTGTAGGCGGCAAGTGCCGGCAATGCGGCACCGCCCAGTTCCCGCGCACGCGAATCTGCGTCAATCCGAACTGCAAGGCGGTCGACAGCCAGGACCCCTACAGCTTCGCCGAACGCGAAGGTGCGGTGTTGTCCTGGTCAGCCGATTTTTTGACCTATTCGATGTCACCGCCCAACCATTATGGCATGATCACCTTTGCCGAAGGCGGGCGCTTCATGGCCGATATCACCGATGTGGATGAAGGCCAGATCGATACCGGAGCCAGGGTGCGCATGGCCTTCCGTATCAAGGATTTTGATCCGAAGCGCGGATTCATCCGCTATTTCTGGAAGGCAGTGCCGATCTGATGACGCAGAACATTCTGGCCGCGACCGGCCCCTCCTTGCGTTCCCTCCCGCGTGCAGCGCGAATGACTGCTGCCTCGGCTCTCGGCATGTGGGCGGTGGGTGCCTGTGCCGTGAGTGCTGTCGCCATCGGCTATCTGGTGGTGAGGCAGATCGAGATCCGGCGGGCACGGGTCCACCGTCTGGTGGTTGATGAGCTTCTGATCAAGCGCCTGCGCCAGTCCGGCGAATTCTGACCACGCATGCCCGGCACCATGCCGGCCCGAAGGGCCGGCATGGTGCCTGCATGTCTCACGCCTACTGGCGTGTGGGAACGTAATGCAGGGTGATCGAGCCGATACCGGCCGCCACATTGAGGCCGGTGCTGCCTTCGATGCTCAGTGGCTGCAGCATGATCGAATGGCGGAAGCCGCCGACAAGAGCATTGGCGCCCAGACCGACGCCGGCAGTGGCCTGCGCCGAAGCACCGACATAATGGCCTGACAGAGCTCCGGGGTGCACGCTCGAAGAGGGAGCAAACACACCCCAGGCAATCACGCCGGCCTGGGTATAGCCGATGTCGACGCCGAACTTGTTGATGGTGCCACGATAATGTTCGACAGCGCCTTCTGGCGGCTGGAACAGGCAGCGCAGATCCTTGGACGAGCCAAAGATGAAGCCCCAGCCACTTGAGACATGGCAGGTCAGCATGCCGGCCTTGACCGCGGCGTTCGCCGGTACCGCAAAAAGGAAAGCCGTGCCGGCAAGGGCCATGGCGGCAAGGACATTGCGAGATGTGCTGTTCATGAGCAGGCGCTCCTTGGCTCTGGATCAGAAGGTGAGGGGCTCAGGCCCTTCGGGGACGAGGATTTTCCGTCCGGTGGCAGGCCGAGTTCCGCCTTTGTAAATGGCGGCAGGCTGCGTAAGATTGCTGTGCATCAAACCGGGCCTGTCTTTGTTTCGTATTCGCCGAATTGCCGACGGATTTACTCCAGCCAATGCCCGAGCGCTGCGTGAGGTCGAGGCCATCCTGGCGGCCCAGTTTTCGGCCGCCCGCAAGGAGGATATTACCGGCCTCGACGGCAAGCTCGCCCGTCCCGGACGGCGCGGCATGGCGCCGATCGTCCTCATCGCCGAAGATGCGTCCGAACGGGTGCGCGGCTGCATCCTCGCCTATCGCTTCGTCACGCCATCGTTTCTGTTTCTCGACTATCTGGCGACGCCGCCCGGTCGTGGGGGCGGCGGCGTTGGCGGGGCGCTGTACCAGCGTCTGCGCGAAATCGCGGCAGGTCTGGGGCTTGGCCTCTTTTTTGAAGTGCTGCAGGCTGATCCCGCGCACTGCCAGCTGCCACCGGACGTACTCGAGGAAAACCGCAAACGTCTTGCCTTCTATGCCCGTTTCGGCGCCTATCCGATTACCGGTACAGCCTATGAAACGCCTCTGAGCGACACGGACAGCTGCCCGCCGCATCTGATGTTTGATGGGTGCGGCGTCCTCGAAAGCCTGAGCGCGCCGTTCTGCCGGGAGGTGGTGCGCGCCCTTCTCGAGCGTAAGTATGGCGAACTCTGTCCGCCGGCTTACAACAAGAAGGTCCTGGACTCGATCACTGAGGACCCGGTGCAGCTGGCCCGACCAGTCCATGCCAGAGCGCAGTCAATGCCCGCCGACGGACACCGGCGTCTGGCCATCATCGTCAATCAGGGCCATGAGATCTTCCATGTGCGCGAGCGCGGCTATGTCGAAGCGCCGGTGCGCATCTCCTCGATCCTGGAAGGGCTTTCCACCTCTGTTGCACTCGAGCGCATCGAGGCCCGCCATTTTCCGGATTCGCACGTGGCTGCGGTTCATGATCCGGCGCTGATCTCGTTCATTCGCAACCTGTCTTCGACCATGCCTCCGGGCAAAAGCACCTATCCTTACGTCTTTCCCATCCGCAATCGGGAGAAGCCACCCAAGGAACTTGCCCTGCTTGCGGGCTATTTCTGCATCGACACCTTTACTCCCATCAACGCCAATTGCTGGCCGGCGGCGCGGGGAGCTGCGGACTGTGCGCTCACCGCAGCCAAGCTCTGTCTCGAAGAGCGCAGATTTTCCTATGCGCTTGTCCGCCCGCCCGGCCATCACGCAGAGCGACGGGCCTTCGGCGGGTTCTGTTATCTCAACAATGCGGCGATCGCTGCACAGTACCTGTCGAGCTATGGGCGGGTTGCTGTGCTCGACATCGACTATCATCATGGCAACGGCACGCAGGATATCTTTTATGGCCGCGGCGATGTTCTCACCATTTCGATCCACGGCCATCCCAGCTTTGCCTATCCGTATTTCAGCGGGTTTGCCGACGAGACCGGAACGGGCGCGGGCGAAGGCTTCAATCTCAACCTGCCGCTTGAAGAGCATGCGAGCGTCGAGGCTTTCATGCGCGCGCTTGGGGTTGCGCTGAAGCGCATAGGAAAATTTGCGCCGCACTATCTCGTGGTGGCACTGGGCTTTGATACGGCAGCGGCCGACCCGACCGGTTCCTGGAAACTGCGCCCGGCGGACTTTCTCACGCTGGGCAAAGCCATCGCAGGGCTGGGTCTGCCGACCGCCTTCATCCAGGAAGGTGGTTATCGGACCCGCACCCTGGGCCGCAACGCCGCCGCATTCTTTTCCGGCGTTGTTGGCGCCTAAAGGGCAGTCTGGTGCCGGTCTGTGGTGAGGCGCACAAGAATGGCCTTGATCTTCGCGGGTGAGGTGCGGCTCACTGCGTGAACTTGAGCCTTGCCCCCGGGGTACAGTCGCCGGCCAGCAAAGGGGTGTACCGGTCGGGGGCCTGCCATCGCCGCGGACAGGCTGTCAGCGTGATGGTGCGGCGATCGAACCTGGTACAGCCAACATGACAAGTGTTCTTCATGCGCAAAGACTCGAAGCGGCAAAAAGCGCCGTCCTTCAGAGCGGCGCCCGGACGGTGGCAGATCTTGGCTGTGGCGATGGTGACCTTCTGCTGCAGCTGGTGGGCGAGCCCCAGATCGAACGCATGGTCGGCGTCGATCTGTGCCGCGGATCGCTCGAGCGCCTGCGCGCCCGGCTCGCAGAACTGCGGGATGAAGGTACCGCCCGGGTCGACCTCATTCACGGCTCCATGACCGAAGGTGGTCCCTATCTTTGCGGCTTTGACTGCGCGGTGTTGATCGAAAGTATCGAACATATTGCGCCGGACCGGTTGACAGTGCTCGAACGCACGCTTTTTGTGCAGATGCGGCCACAGACGGTGGTGATCACGACGCCAAACGCCGAGTACAATCCGCTCCTTGGCGTACCGGCCCACCGTTTCCGCCATCCTGGTCACTGCTTCGAATGGGATCGTGCCAGGTTCCGGCGCTGGTCGCAGGGCGTTGCCGACCGCAATGAGTACCGTGTGACCTGCGAAGATATTGCCGGATGCCATCCAGGCCTCGGCGGCGCAAGCCAGATGGCAGTGTTTCGCAGCCAGTTGGGCTGAACGCTGCCCTCCAGTCGCAGACTGTTACCTGTACTCATGCAGGTAAAATTGCTGTCATGTGTCAGCAATGTTCTGCCACGTGGAGTTTGCCTGGCAATACCTCCACCAACGCAGGCACTTTTCCGATTCGGCTGTGCGCATCCGTGCATTGAACAGCAGTTGCAATGTGAGATGCATGCTGCAGCGACGCGCAGTCCTCTGCCGCGCGCATCGGTCTGTCGCAGCTGTTTTTCGGTTGCCGTAAACGCGTGTTGACAAAGCACAGCAGGATCAAGCTTGAAGCCGAGTTATTTGCACGCGGTGTGTCAGGAACCGGGTGATCGTGTGGTCTGCACACCGGCTGCGCGCAGATAGGATAATGTTCCGCATCACTAAAGGTCTGCGCACGCTTGCTCCTGCCCCAACAGCAGTTAGACTTTGATCACCAAAGGCGGGTTTGGAAGGAGTAGTCGATGGCCTATGTCGAAGGGCGCATCGTGCATGATGCCGATTCCCATCTCATGGAGCTGGCAGATTGTCTGGATGACTATCTCGATCC
>JAGWRJ010000207.1 GCA_028869725.1 Alphaproteobacteria bacterium
CACCGCCGCCGTGGCCAGTACCGCCAGGAGGTCCACGCCAACACCTCATGCAACGGCAAAGCACCTTACGGGACTGGCGCGAGCCCGACCGCACCTCGTACCAGTCCGGAAAACAACCGCCCCTTCGAGTGCCCCCGAAGTCGTCGCCACGACATCCATCGCAAGCCTGCGCCAATCAAATCAGCGGAACAGCACCGAAACAGCACGCCCTCGTGACGTCACGCGTCTTTTCCACCCAATCGCCCTATGGTACCGGATTAGGGGGCTTGATTTTCCGAAGCCTGCCCATGCTATGGTTATGAAATTATTGGCCATTTGCGCCTTTCGGTGAGCCGGGGTTCCAAATTTGATGCAATGAGCGCGCATTTGCGTACGGGCTTGGCGCGAAACTTGGCGATGGAAATGTCCCAATGCGATTGTTATCCAGACTTATAAATTTGGCGCGAGACCGTTCGCATCAGGATGGCGTAGGACGCGCACGGCCGTTGGAGCCCACAATTCTGTGCCGTAGCGTGCAGCTGGCGCAGATTTTTGTCGTCACGGCATGTTTTGCCGTTCCGGCCGCTGCTCGTGACGCCAGTGGTTCGCATATCGGTGCCATCGGTCAGATCATCCCGCAGAGCGGCATTGTAGATGTCCTAGGCTCGCCCGGTTCACGCGTTACCGCCATTTATGTTCATGTAGGTGAAGTCGTTAAGGCCGGAACGCTGCTGATGAGCACGCAAGGCGTGACGCCCGGAAGCGATATCGCGACGGCAAAGAGCCAGCTCGATGCCGCCAAGAAACTCGCCGTCGAAGAAGTGGCGGCGCAAACCGCTGCCGTTCGTCTCGCGGAGTCAGTCGCCGCGCAGGCAACCGCTTCGGCGCGAGTTTACAAGGCGATGGGAAGTTCTCTTGTATCGAAGAAGGAACTCGACCGCCTTGAGGCCACCGCGACGCAGGCTCGTCTTTCGCTGACTGTCGAACGGAACAAATTGCGCGTTACAAAAACACAGACACAAAGCGCATTGGTGTCCGCGCAGCGAGTTTATGATCTAGCATTGCAGGGTGCTGATTTGCGCGCACCGATTGATGGATCGATCTTGCGGATCAATGGGACGGTAGGGACACAGCTTGGAAGCGGTGCTGCAGTGGAAATGGGCAATCTCAAAACCATGTATGTCCTTTGCCACGTCTACGAAGGAGACATCCTGCACCTGCACCCAGGCATGCGGGCAACAATACGGTCCCGCGCTCTCACAGTCCCGGTTCGAGGGCGCATTGAGGAAGTTGGCCGCATGATAGACCCGCACGCCGAAATCGGAAATGTGCGCATCAGGCTTGACAATGCGAATCCGGCGGACCGTCTCGTGGGTATGGAGGTCAATGTCTCCATTGACCGATAAGTTTCGTTCGTTTTTTGATAGCCGGCCGGCATCCTTTCTTCTGGGAGTGAGGCTGGCGGCGTTCGATTCCATCGCGTTCGTTGCAGCGGTGACGGGCCTTGCAGTGGGTGTGCTTGTGATGTTTGTAGAGATAGGCTTTCTGCTAGCCATCCTGCAGGCGCAGGCACGCATTGCCACACTCGTGCGCGGCGACCTTGTTGTCATGAGCGCGGCCCGAACCAGTCTGCACGACTGGAGGCGATTTGATCGGGTCAGGCTCGCGCAGGCTTTGGGTTATACGCGGGTTGAACAAGCCATTCCCATATACGAAAGCGGCATGCTGCTAAGAAATCCGCCAGCACGCTCTGTGCATCGCGTAATCGCTTTCGCCTTTCCGGCAGATACGATGCCACTCGATATCGGCAACCGGACAAAGGTCCGACATGCACTCCAAAAGCCCAACGCTATTCTATTCGACCGGCTGTCTCGCCCGCTGTTCGGTCCAATCTCAACTGGACGCAAAATCGAACTAGACGGCAAAGCCTTCGACGTCGCCGGAAAAGTTGATTTCGGGCCCGACATGATCATGGATGGTGCTGTTTTCATGAGCGAGGGTACATGGCTCTCGTCGGATCCTGGCGCGCAGCCTATTCTGGGTGTCATCCGCCTCAAGCCCGGCACGAACGTAAACGTCGCCGAACGCAAGCTGCGCGCGTTACTTCCGGATGACGTCACCGTGATGACACCTCGCGATGCCTATGACCGGGAGATTAATTTCACCCTGCGCACCGCCCCGATTGGTTTCATATTCGCACTGGGCGCGGCGGCGGGTTTGGTGATAGGTGCAATCATTTGCTATCAGACCCTTTATAATCAAATTATCGACTGCGCCAAGGAATATGCAACATTGCGGGTCATGGGCTTTTCAAACGCTTTTTTCCGCAGAGTCATGATCGAGCAGGGCGTACTGCTCGCACTCTCCAGTCTTGTTGTGGGCGCCGTCGGGGCCATGGCTGCATATTGGTTGCTCGGCGATGCGACGGGGATGCGCATAACGCTTGGCATCTATATTCTACTGGTTGTTGGCGTTCCGACCTTGGGCGTGTCGGCATTTGCCGCGGATAGGGCCTGTCGACATATTCTCAATCCTGATCCGGCCGAACTTTACTGATGGATATGGTAGACAGCATCCGAAGCACTCCTGTATTGCCCGGCCTTGCTCCGGCAGCGGTCGTGCGAGGTGTCAGTTATGCATATGGCGATGGCGCCAATCGGAAGGTCGTTCTAGAGAACGTCGAACTCGTGCTTGATCCGGGCAAGTTCGTCGTCCTTACTGGCCATTCTGGCGCCGGTAAGACCACTCTGCTTACCCTGATCGGAGCCATCCGAAGCCTTCAGAATGGTTACATCGATGTGCTCGGGGTTCGACTGACCAACGACTCCGAACGGCAGGCGCGGGAGGTTCGCCGAAGGATTGGGTTCATTTTCCAGGATCACAACCTCTTCGGTGCGATCAGCGTTTTCCGCACGCTTTGGCTTACCACAGAGCTGGCAGACATGCCGCTATCGCGAATGGAGGCAATGGAAAAGGCGCTCGGTATCCTGAAGAAGCTGAACATGTCCGAACATCTTCATGCGTTTCCGGGCGAGCTATCGACCGGTCAGAAGCAGCGCATTGCAGTTGCTCGGGCTCTCATGAACGATCCAAAGCTGATTCTCGGCGATGAACCGACAGCTTCACTCGATCACGCAGCTTCCATGCTTGTCGTTGACCTGATCAAAGAGCATGTCTTGCGCAACAGCGCCAGTGCGCTGATCGTCACCCACGACGAACGGATTTTCGACTTTGCTGATCATATTATTCGTTTGGAAGATGGTCAGATGGTGCTGCACAAATGACTTTCTGGCGGACCGGGACATTAATCTGTGCCTTAGCGGTAGGAGCTACATCTCTTCTGTCGCCGGTTAAGGCCGAAACGAGCGTGTTGCAGCTCAATTCGGTAATCGAAGCTGCTCTCGGTCATGGCCAAAAAGTGAAGCACGCGGATATTAAGCTCAAACTTGCAGACGCGCGGCTCCGAGAAGCGCAAGGTGCGTTCGACTGGCGCACAACAGGACGCATGGGCTGGAAGCGCCTTTACTTTCCCAGAGCTGAGCTTATTCACGGCTACAATGTTTTGACTGACTCTTTGGAATCGAGTTCCAATGTTCAAGTCGAGCTGGGAGTGAGCCATCTTTTTCACAATGGCATTCGGATCGAGCCAGGCATTAGCTATTTTCCGATCGCAAATGCATCACGCGCGCAAACGTTTGGCGCCGTACGTCCCATTCCCTTCGTTAATCTGCAGGTTCCGCTTCTGCATGTCTTCGATGAAGACAATACCGCAGCAGCCGACGAACGAGCAGCCATCAAGGATCAGACTGGCTCGATCTACGAACGAACTGCGGCACAGCAACAAGCCGTTTTTGATGCAGTCCAGACCTATTGGCGTTGTGTCGCTGCACAGGATATGACTCAAATATTGGAAGCAGAAAACGCCTCTTCAAACCGATATTTCAGGACTTTGCGCGCTCAGCAGAGGGCCGGTCAAATCGACATGGCCACAGTGGAAATGGCCTCTGCCAAGGAAATTCGTCGCGATTCGGAACTCGCGCAGGCCCGCGAGAATGTCTCACAGTGCCGTATGTACCTTTCGTTACTCGTCGGCAGCAAGAAGTCCACCGATTTGCCGGCAATGTCAGCTGCATTTCCGAAATTGCAGGACATCGCGCGAGCGGCAACAAGACTACGTGACGCTACCTTGAACGAAATTGCACTGAGAAACAGGCCCGACATAGTGGCATCCGAGCAGTATATCTCGGCCGCGGACGACCGCGTAGCCTCTGCGAAGGCTGGGCAAGACCCCAAAGTCAACCTGCTGGTGAATCCAGATGGCGCCTTTGTGTCGGTTTCCATGAGCATTGAGGGCAATAGGGCCGACGGTGCGGAGGCGGCCGCGGAGGCAGAGGCCGCCGAGGCGCGGCTTACTCTCACCGAACTTCATCAGCAGATTGGTCGCGACGTGACGAGCGCAGTCCTGGCGTTACGCAATTCGCTGTCCACGCTGGCAACACTACGCGCGGCCGAGCGAGCAATGACGCGGATAATCGAACAATCCCGGCGGGCGTTGCGAACCGGTGGCCTCGATGCCAAAGATGTCCACTCGCGTGAGGAAGAGCGGGTTGATATCCAACTTCAGTTGGTTCAGGCGTCACTGGACAGCGCGCTCGATCTTGCAAAGCTGCGGCTTGTTACTGGCACAGTCGCGACGCAGGGACCAACGGCCGCGTCCGATGACGTCGCCCTCTTCAAGTCCCTGCAGTTTTAGTCATTCGTGGCCTCAAGCTACGAACTACGGCGATCGTTATGAGAGTTCCCAGGCACATCAAATCGACGTTCTGGTTCGACTTGTGGCGTGCCAACGATGGCCTTCGGCTGGCATGCTCCAATTCAAGCATACAACGCCGGTCGTCATAAGATCGCGCGATAGAAGGGGCAGCTCGGGAACGTGGCGCCGGCCCGACTTAGGTAAGGGGCGCAGCCACACAATATCATCCCTTGGAGTAAAGGCGCGCAGGGCATCCGGCGCGTGCTGCGAGGTTTATGCAACTATATACCCAGGTGCACAACGGAAGGCTGGAAACTCCGGGATTTACGGCGGCAATAAGCATTCGAAGGAAGACTTTTCCCCGATTCTAGAACGCATACTGTGTCGCAAGTTCCACAGCGCCAGTGAAGCCGTGATTGGGACGCGGTTGGTCGTCCTGTACGCGGGCCGCCAAATCGAACCGCCAGTTTCGCCAGGGTACCGTGATCCGCGCCTCTAAAAGGTTGAAATGGACCGGCGCAGTTGTCACTCCATTTCCCCAAAGGGGTTCTGAACTATTGGTACCGGCCCCGGGGCCCGTGTCCTTGAAGCTGCCAATGCCGACATGATGATAGGTAAGCGTATAGGTCTGATTGTGCGAGCCTGTCCAGCTCACCTGCAACGACTCCATCTCGGAATCCGTGTCGAGGCTGGAGCCGAGTGCACGCCCACGATAGCGCAACCCGTCGAAATATTTTGGCGAGTTGTATGTCCATCCCGGAGTGACAGTCGAGAAGCCGAAAAGAGTATAGGTCGGGATCGTATTGTCGTACTCGAGAGTGAATCTCACCCGATGTCCGCCGATCGGCAGCCATACACTCGAACCAACAAGATGAGTAGCGTTTATGGGTTGGGGTAGGCTTGCATTGGTGAACATAGTTTCGGCATAGATTGCAAACGGGACTTGCCAGACACTTCCGGTATAGCGGATGTCGTATTGTCCTTCGCTGTTCGCCTGGTCGAGATGTGACGTTGAATTTGTGACGTTGAAGTATGATTTCAGTGGATTACAGGGATGATCGGCACCGCACATCAGCTGAGTCCGCGAAATGCCGATTTCCAGGCCGTGCAATGGGCTGAACGTCAGCCGTGTGCCGTCATATATTGTGTTGCGACTGAGTCGCGGACCGTCGAGAAGTCCGAAAAAGACCTCTGCTTGCCATGGGCCGAGCCAGCTCAGTACGGGCCATTGGAACGGTGTTGTCGAAATTCGGCTGATGCCAATCTGCGGCATCGGTCGGGCGTTGTTAGAAAGCAGGTCGGCAGATATCCACCCCGGTCCCCACCAATGCGTCAGATACCCCGCATAAACCA
>JAGWRJ010000208.1 GCA_028869725.1 Alphaproteobacteria bacterium
ATACCGATGCAAAGGCGGGCAACAACCTGGCGCATGGCTGCGCCTATAACCCGGTGGCCGAGCGGCGCTCCTGGCAGGCCATGAAGGATCTGTTTGCGGCAACACTGCAGTGACGAACGGCAGAGGCAGTGCCGCGTTATGTGCTCCGTCATGGCACTTAGGTGGCCAGTGGTGTGCATTGCGTGCAAACGCGGCAGTTTGCCCGCGACAGCATCGCCACTGATGATCTTGTTCGTATTGCTCTACCTGCCGGCTTCGCTCTCTCAGCTGTCGCCTGGATCTTCTTCAGGAGGCGACGATGCGCACCGGAATCGATTTCGCGGCGGGCGTGCCACTGATTTCATCATGATACTCAAGGGGAAGGAGCGGATTTAACTCGGGGTAATATCCCGCAACCGCGCCGCGTGGCATGGGGTAGTCCAGCACCGTCAGGCCATCTACACGCCTGAGCACGCCATCATCCGTGATTGTCTCCAGGCTGACCCGTGATCCCGCGTCCAGCCCCCGCTGCCTGCGATCGTCCTCATTCATGAACAGCACCATGCGATCATTATGCACGCCGCGATAGCGGTCATTGTAGCTGTAGATCGTCGTATTGAACTGGTCATGGGAGCGGACCGTTGCGAGCCGCAACATATCGCGATCGAACACCCGTGTGTCCGGATTGAGCCCCGGAAAAAGCAGAAAATTGGCTTTACCGTTCGGGGTGTTCCAGACGAGACGCCGCGCCGGTATATCGAGATGAAAGCCACTGGGATTTTTTATTTTTTCCGAAAAGCCCGTGTAGATATCCGGATAGACCTCCGCGATCTTGTCGCGGATCAGGCTGTAGTCATCGATGTAACGTTCCCATGGAATCTTGCTGTCGGGCAGCGTTGCCCGTGCCATGCGGCAGACCACTTCTATCTCGGTCAACAGATGGGGACTGGCCGGCGCCAGGACGCCCCGCGATGCGGTCACGTTGGACATGGAGTCTTCGATGGTGACGAACTGCTCGCCGGCCTTGGTGTGGATGATCTCGGAGCGCGCAATAACTGGCAGAATGAGCGCCTCCTGTCCGTGGACGAGGTGTCCGCGGTTGAGCTTGGTGGAAATTGCGACGGTTAGCGCAAGTTTGCGCATGGCCTCATAAGCGCGTTCCGTGTCAGGGACCGCGCGCACAAAATTTCCGCCCATGCCGACGAAGACCCTGGCGCTGCCATTCTCCATCGCCGTGAGCGCTGCAACCGTGTGATGGCCATGTTCGCGCGGTGGCTCGAAGCCAAATACGTCGCGCAGCCGGTTGAGATAGGCGTCAGAGGGCTGCTCATCGATGCCGACGGTCCGGTCACCCTGCACATTGGAGTGACCGCGAATGGGCGAAATCCCCGCGCCGGGCCTGCCGAAATTACCACGCAGCAGCAGCAGATTGGCCAGCTGCTGAAGCAGGCGTGAGCCTTCCTGATGCTGCGTCAAGCCCATGCCATAGCAGATGATGGTGGCTTTGGAGCGGATATAGATCTCGGCAACACGGCGGATCTGCTCCTCGCTCACACCCGAGGCGGCAACGATGTCAGGCCACTGCAGCGACAATATCTCGGCGCGCACCTGTTCCAGTCCCGTGGTGTGGGTGCGAATGAAGTCTTCATCGAGCACTCTTTCGCCCTTCCCCGCGCGCTCGAAGAGGACTTTCATCATTCCCTTGAACAGTGCGAGGTCGCCGCCAATGCGGATGTGCACGAACTCGCTGGCAATCGGTGTCGAACCCAGGGTAGCCATCTGCAAGATGTCCTGCGGTTCGGTGAAGCGGATCAGGGCGCGCTCGGGCATGGGGTTGACGACCACGATGGGGACCCCGCGTCTGCGTGCCTCAACGAGACTGGTCATCATGCGTGGCGAATTCGTGCCCGTGTTCTGACCGATGACGAAGATGGCCTGAGCATGTTCGAAGTCGTCCATGACCACGGTGCCCTTGCCCACACCGATGGAGTGGGGCAAGCCCCGGCTGGTGGGCTCATGGCACATGTTCGAGCAGTCGGGAAAGTTGTTGGTGCCGAATTCGCGCACGAACACCGAATAAAGGAAGGCCGCCTCGTTCGAGGTGCGCCCGGACGTGTAGAACTCTGCCTGGTTGGGGGTTTCAAGACAGCGAAGATGCCGGGCGATGATGCTGAAGGCAGTATCCCAGTCACACGGCACATAATGATCGGTGGCCGGATCGTAGCGCATCGGCTCGCTCAGGCGGCCCTGCATTTCGAGCCAGTAGTCTGACTGCTGCATCAGGTCACTGACCGAGTGCCGGGCAAAGAAGTCGCGCGTAACCCGGAACTTCGTTGCTTCGAAGGCGAGGGCCTTGGCACCGTTCTCGCAGAATTCCAGCGTCTTGCGGCAGTGCGGATCGGGAAAGGCGCAGCTGGGGCATTTGAAGCCGCCGGGCTGGTTCATGGCGAGCAGGGCGCGTGAGCCTTTGGTAATGACGCTTTGCTCGAGCAGAACTTTGGCCGTTGCCGCAGCAGATCCCCAGCCACCTGCCGGACGTGTATAGGGTTTAAATCGGGGCTTGCCGTCGGCCATATTTTGGGTTCCCGTGATGTGACGTGATTTGGCAAAATATGTTGCGCCATCCTAACGACTTTGATCCGTGAGTGCTCGGATATTTGAATGTCCGTGAGAGAATTGTAGAAAATGGAGCGTCGATCGCATGCTGGACATACCCGAGGACATCTTTAGCGAGCCGGAGGATGCAGATCCCGATACGCTGGCCAATCTTGGTCCATTGCGCCGTCTTGCGGGAACTTTTGAGGGACAGAAGGGCATTGACCTCAGTCCTAAGGCGGAGGGGCCGCAGCGCAAGGTGTTTACCGAGCGGATAGATCTGCAGCCGATCGATCACCAGCTCAATGGACCGCAGCTGTTTTATGGTCTGCGCTACCACACCCATATTCTGGCGCCTGACGAAGATTCGACATTCCACGACCAGGTTGGATACTGGCTGTGGGAACCGGCCACAGGACTTGTGCTGCAGACGCTGAGCATACCGCGCGGCCAGGTCGCAATTGCGGCTGGCCACGCCACTGCAGATGCAGACCGTCTGGTACTGACAGCGCGACGCGGCGAAACGGAATATGGCATCTGCTCCACCACCTTCCTGGAACAGGCGTTTCGTACCGATTCCTATCGTATCACTGTGACCTTCCATGCCGATGGCAGCTGGAGCTATGTGCTGGAGACCATGCTGCTTGTGCGCGGGCGCTCTGAGCCATTTTTGCACCGTGACGAGAACCGGCTCATCAAGGTTGCCGAGCCGGTGCCCAATCCCCTGATGCGCCTTGGCAGGAACTGAGCAGGCGGCAGACCTCTTTAGGTGCGGCCGGGACAAGGTGCCGATAGGCGATGCGGCATGGCCGTAGACGGTAGCGTCGTGGATGCGCAGCGCCAGCACCTTGCCGGCAGCACCATCGCACGGTAACGCCGCCTGCCACCTTGAAGCATGTCTGTCGGCCGCCCTTCATCACTCCCACATATTTAACCCGCGCTGGCCGGCTCGCCCTGCGCGCAGGAGAGGGAGCAGGTCGTGCCGGAGGCAACCCGCCCCAAAAGCCTCTGCAAGCCCGCCGCCTGGACGTTGTGGTAGGGGTTGATATA
>JAGWRJ010000209.1 GCA_028869725.1 Alphaproteobacteria bacterium
CCCGCTTGCGCTTTTATCGCTATCAGGAACCTTTGGCGGCCTCCTTCATGCTTGCGGTCCTTGCGATCGTCGGAACACAGGTGAGCTGATCATGTCCTTCCAGTCTCTTCCCCCACTGATCGCCTCGATCTTCAGTCTCCTCGCAATTGCAACCCTGCTGCTCACATTTGTCATGCTGGGATCGCGGTGGCTCAATCATTATCTATACGCCTTCGCGGCGGAATCCTGGCTGATCGCCGGGCTATCCGCGACAGTGGGGGCCTATGCCGGCTATCCCGAGCTTTACTTCATCGCGATCCTGACGGCGCTTTTCCGCGGTCTTTTGCTACCATACCTCATCTGGCGCATCATCAAGCGGCAGGCTGTGGATTACGAGATCCATGTGCTCCTGCAGCCGTCCAGCAGTCTTGTTCTCGGGGTCTTTGCGGTCGTCTTTGCGCTCACCGTGGCGTATCGCGTCGGCTTTCACCTTGACCTCGCCGGAACGGTCGCCGTCCTCGCATTGACGGTGATGCTGTCCATGAAACTGCTCGGTTTTCTCATGCTCGCCGTGCGTCAGGAGGCAATCAGCCAGGTCCTGGGTCTTCTCATCCTAGAAAACGGAATCTTTCTAGGAGCGCAGGTTCTGGTACCGGGTATGCCAATGCTGATCGAGATCGTCATTCTCTTCGACCTTCTGGTCGCGGTGGCCTGCTTTGGTGTCTTGGTTCGCTATCTCGAAAGTGCGGTGGGCGCCACGAGCAGCGCCAATCTGAAACGGCTGGTGGGATAGATGGCGAGTCTTCCACTTCTCCTCATCACGATCGCGCCGCTGCTCGCGGCATTGATCTGTGCGATCACAAGGTCCGCGCGGATTGCCGAGTTCGCCAATTTCATCGCCTCCATTATCGTGCTGGGGGCATCGCTTCCGTTACCGATCCTGGCACACAGGGGCATGCACCTGTTCCTCGGCGATTACATCGTGCTCGACGGCTTGGCCGGTTGGGTCGTGCTGTGCACGGCCGTCGTCTATTTCCTCGCTTCGTTCTTTGCCGTCGGCTATATGCGCATGCTCGACGAGGATCGGCGTCTTCCTTCCTTCTATGCCCTGTTCGCGCTGTTCGGATTCACAACGCTCGTCGCGCCGCTCGTCAACAATATCGGTCTATATTGGATCGCAATCGAGCTGACGACCCTCGTCAGCACCTTCCTCGTAGCCTTCGAACGCACGGCCGAGAGCATGGAGGCGGCGTGGAAATACATCATCATCGTGTCGGCCGGGATCAGCCTGGCATTGCTCGGCACCGTGCTGCTCTATTGGGCCGGTACTTTCGTGCTGGGCGCGAGATACCAGCCAACATGGCAAGCCTTGCAGGCGGCCGCGCCGCAGATGAATCCCGGGCTCGTCATACTCGCCTTTCTTCTCGCGGTCGTGGGCTACGGCACCAAGGTCGGCCTAGTGCCGATGCACACATGGCTTCCCGATGCGCACAGCGAAAGCCCTGCGCCCGTTTCCGCGATGCTCTCGGGGGCGTTGCTTAACGCGGCGATGGTCGGGATTGTTCGCTTTCTTGCCATCGCCAACGGGGCACACACCGGCGGCATCCCGCACATCGTGGTGATCGTCTTCGGGCTCGTGTCACTGGGCGTGGCGACGTTCTTCATCGTCCGGCAGGAAGGTGTGAAGCGGCTCATGGCCTATTCGAGCGTCGAGCATATGGGCGTAATCGCGCTGGGCTTCGGCTTTGGCGGCGTGTTCGGAACGGCCGGCGCGCTCTATCACATGCTCAATCACTCTCTTAACAAGTCTTTGATGTTTTTCGGCGCCGGCAGCGCCATGCGCAGCTATGGGACCAAGGATATCACGGGTATCCGCCAGTTCGCGCACCACTTTCCCCGCACCGGCGCGCTCTGGCTGGCCGGCGCCGTGTCGATCACGGGCGCGCCGGTCTTCGCCCTATTCTTGAGCGAGATTGTCATCATGCATGGCGGTTTCGCTCAGAATCACTCTTGGGCTGTCTATGTGATGGCCGTGTTGCTCGTCATCGTTTTCGTCGGATTCCTCAACCACTTCCGTACGATGTTTTATGAGCCCGCAGCCGGCAGTCCAGCGCCGAAACCTGTCAGCGCCTGGTGTGTGATTCCAATGATTCTCGCATTGGCACCCCTGATTGTGTTCGGCTTCTGGTGGCCGCAAGACTTGTGGATGTTGTTCACCGACATTTGGCGCAGCCTCGCGGGAGCGACCGCATGAGCGCCGTGGAACGAAGCCGTTACAGGGCAAGCGATTTGCCGACAATGATTCGATCTCTGCACAGCGCGGGCGGCCGTATGCAGATGGCGTATGCGTGGTATCCGAGGCCGGGCGAGTTGGAGGTGCGCTATCTCGCCGGCAGTGGTGCGGGCAAACCCTTTGTCGAATGGGCCGTGACACCCGACAGCGGTTCGCTGCCGAGCATGGCCGCGGAAAGCCCGCTGCTCGGCTGGTACGAGCGCGAGATCACCGACCTCTTTGGGCTCGAGTTTTCCGGACATCCGGAGCCCAAGCGGCTGATCCTGCATGAGGGCGCCGAGATGGCAGCTCCTCCGATGCGCGAAGATTTTCCGTCGGGCGGACGAATCGACATCTCGCACCATGACAGTGCGCTGCCAGAGCTCGAAAATCCGAACGTCCAGCGGCTGCCGTGGGGGCCGATCCGGGCGGATGTCGTGGAGTCGGGTGAGTTCATCTTCTACTATGTCGGCGTCGCATTCTACCTGCTTGTCGGCTCTGGGCTCGCAGTTGTGACCGGACTCTTGGGAACATTCCTGCGCCAGCGGCTCGCGCACGCATGAGCGAGCTGGGCAAGAAGGGCGGCGGAGCCACTCGCCAGTAGCAGGTTGCGAGCAGTTCCCTCAGCTGGCGTCATTGGAGGAGGAGCGCACGACCACCTCACACCCTTCG
>JAGWRJ010000210.1 GCA_028869725.1 Alphaproteobacteria bacterium
CAGCTTCGCGCGCTACTTCAGCCCCAGGTGCTTCTGGAAGAACGTATAGGTCAGTGCCCAGTAATTGGCTTCTTCTGCATGGGTCGAGCCTGGACCATGACCGCCCTCCGCCGCTTCATTGAAGAGCACATCATGCCCCTGCGCCTCCATCTTGGCCGCCATCATACGGGCAAATACCGGAGTGACGCGGTCATCGCTGGTTTCGGTGATGAACAGCACCGGCGGATATTTGACCTGTGGTTTGACGTTCTCGAACGGCGAGTAGCGCTGAATGTATGCTCGCATTTTCGGATCGACAGGATTGCCGTATTCCGCTTCCCACGACGCGCCGGCGCCATAATGGGTATAGCGCAGCATGTCGATGAGAGGGCGCTGGCAAACCACTGCCGCAAGCAGATCAGGCCGCTGGACCATCACGGTCGAAACCAGCAACCCGCCGTTGGACGCGCCGACGATGCCGAGCATCTTGGGCGTTGACCAGTGATGGGCTTCGATATCAGCGGCAGCTGCCTCGAAATCATCAAAGGCCCGCTGGCGATGGAATTGGAGCGCTGCCTGGTGCCAGGCGGGCCCGAATTCCCCACCTCCACGAATATTGGCAACGGCAATGGCTCCGCCCTTCAGAACCCAGTTCTGGACGGCATCGAGCGGACGGTGCCCGTCGTCCCAGTACCAGGGAAATAGTGAAAGCTGAAAGCCGCCATAGCCGTAAAGAATGGTTGGAACTGGACCTTTGACACCGGCCGGGCGGATCAGGAAATAGGGTATTTCGGTGCCGTCCCTGGACTTCACCCAGTGCTGCACCACCGAAACCTGTTTCGGATTGAAGCGCGCCGGCAATGCATAGACTGCCTTCACATGATGGGTTCCATCATCAACGTAGAGCGTGGGCGGTTGGGTAAAGCTTTCGAACCGGATATAGGCCTGTGGTCCCCAGGCATTGACGCTTGCAAGTGCGGTCGAGCCGCCTTTCGGCAAATCCAGCCGCAATCCCTGCGTCCACTGGCCGTTGACGAAACGGAAGGCGAGGACCTGCCCCTTCACATCCTTGTAAAGCGAAACATAGACCGCGTCGCGACCAGCCGCGACGTCGCCAATCGCTTCATGGGTCCCCGGAGTGTAGATCACCGCCGGCTGTGTCGTCTGGTTTTTTCCAAAGCCGGGCGCTGCAACAGCGATCAGGGCTCCCTGCGCAATGGTGGTACCGTTCGCGGGTTTCCAGGCGTCCTGAAGCGTGAAAATGAGTTGGCCATCTGTGGCACCAACCAATTGCGCGCCCTGCGGAACCTCAATACGGACCAGATGGCCATCGGCTGCAACGTCATAGTAGTCTGCCTTGAAGAAACTTGGCCTGCGAATGATCAGCGAGATCGTGCCGTAAGGACCATGAAAAACAACCGGATCTGCCCCCATATCGGTGCGGCGCGCTTCGAACACGGTCTTGGCTGCCGCCAAAGGCTCGCCACGATGCCATAGCTTGACGATGCGCGGATAGGATGCCGGTGTCATCGAACCCGGGCCGAAGTCCGTTGCAAACAGAATGGTGTTGCGGTTCACATAGGTGGCCTGGCTCTTGGCCAGTGACAGGCTGAAACCGTTGGCGATGAACCGTCCGGTTTGCGGATTGAATTCGCGGATTACGACCGCATCGCCGCCGCCGGGAGACAGACGCACAAGGCAGCGATCAAAGGCTCGCGTACAGTCGGCGCCCTTCCATACCCAATTCCTGTGGGTTTGCCGGTCCAGCGCATCAACGTCCAACAGCGTATGCCAGGCAGGATGACCCGAATCATAGGATGCAATGCTGGCACGACGCCATATGCCGCGCACATGCGCCGGATCCTGCCAGAAATTATACACCCAGCGGCCCCTCACCGTCGGGTCAGCAATCCGTGCCGGATTGTTGAGCATCGCCAGTATGGTCTTCATGTGCGCGCTATAGGCTGGATCGGTCTTCAGCACGCGATCACTGACCGCATTTTGCTGGCTGACCCACGCACGCGCACGTGCGCCGTGTATCTGTGCCAGCCACAGATAGGGATCACTATCTGCTGCCGCCTGACTGCCAGCCGGTGACTGTGCGGGTTTGGCCGATGCCACGCTGGCGCCGATCATGGCTCCAGCCGCAGCGGCTGCGATCATCAGTGTCCGAATTCGCACGTTTCATTCTCCCTCGCGCGCAAAGCGCCGCGATTTGAGAAGGACCGATGCGTCCGGTCAAGCCGGCTGCCACCCGCATAACGCAGGATTTACAATGGCAGGCCGAGCTGCTGCTTGAGCCAGGTATAACTCAAGGCCCACATTTCAGCGGCCTGACGGTGGTCAGCAGCGGCGGCGTGACCGCCATCCGTATTCTCGTAAAACCACACACGGTGGCCCTGAGCCTGCATGCGGGCGGCCATCTTTCTCGCATGTACCGGCGTCACCCGATCATCCGAGGTGGCGGTCAGGAAGAGGACCGGAGGATATTCCGCCTGCCTGCGTACGTTCTGGTAAGGTGAATACCCCTCCAGAACAGGCCGCAACTGGGGATCCTCCGGATCGCCATATTCGGCCTCCCATGAGGCACCCGCGCCGATGTGCATGTATGCCATCATGTCGAGCAGAGGCACCTGACACACCACTGCCCCGATCAGTTCGGGGTGTTGGGTCATGAGCGTGGCAACGAGGAGCCC
>JAGWRJ010000211.1 GCA_028869725.1 Alphaproteobacteria bacterium
CTGATCGGGGTAATGTTCCTGCAGCGGCTGGTGATCTGGCTGACCGCCGGCGGAGCGTTTTGACCCTTTTTCGTGACCGGAAAGCCCGCTCGGCTCCAAGACAGTTCCTCTGGGCCAGGTCTAGCGGCGACGGGGCTAACGTCTGATCCGGGCCCGTCATGCGGACACGGCTCCGGCCGATTTGACTTTGCCGCGGCGGCAAAGCGGTGGACGTCGCGGGCCTGCCCGAGTATGTCCTCGCCCGTCCGACGGGAGCCAGCCCATGACCGCTACACTTATCGACGGCAAAGCCGTCGCTGCGCGCCTCAGACAGCGTCTTTTCGAGCAGACTGCGGCTCTAAAGGACGCCCATGGCCTTGTTCCGGGTCTTGCCACCGTTCTTGTTGGGGACGATCCGGCGAGCGAAGTCTATGTGCGCAACAAAAACAAGATGGCCGAGGCCCTGGGGTTTTATTCGCGCAGCCACCATCTGCCGGCCGATGCGCGCGAAGAAGACGTACTTACGCTCGTGCGTGCGCTCAATGCCGACCCGAAGATCCACGGCATTCTGGTGCAGATGCCCCTGCCACCCCAGATCCGCGAGGCCGCGGTTCTTGACGCACTTGATCCGGCCAAGGACGTCGATGCCCTGACACCAGCCAATGCGGGCTTGCTGCTGAGCGGGCGCGCGCAACTGGTGTCCTGCACGCCGATGGGCGTGATGCTGCTCCTGAAAGAGTATGTCGGCGACATAGCCGGTCAGGAAGCCCTTGTGATCGGCCGTTCACTACTCTTCGGCAAGCCGGCCGCTCAACTGCTGCTGGCGGCCAACGCCACCGTGACGATGGCCCATTCGAAGTCTCGCAATCTGCCGGATCTGTGCCGGCGTGCCGATATTCTTGTTGCAGCGATCGGGCGGCCGGAATTTGTTCAGGGCGACTGGGTCAGGCAGGGCGCGGTGGTCATAGATGTCGGCATCAATCGCGTTCAGTCGAATGATGGCTCAAGCCGGCTTGTGGGAGATGTGGCGTTTGCGGCTGCAGCGCAACGGGCCCGGGCCATTACCCCTGTGCCGGGGGGCGTGGGCGCCATGACCATCGTCTGCCTGATGCGCAATACGCTGATTGCGGCGATGCTCGCTGCCGGACTCGAGCGACCGGAGCTTTAGACAGAGTAAAGCTGGCTAGACGCCGATGTGACGGGAGATCGCCTTGGCTAGCCCGTCGGGGCCCAGGGTTTCATCATAATTGGCAATGAATTTGCCGTCCGGTCCCATCAGGTAGATCACGTTGGAGTGGTCGACGGCATAGGATCCGTTCTTCGCGGCTTTATGCGCCCTGTAGTAGACGTGATATTCCTTTGCGACCGCGGCAATGCTGCTCTTTGAGCCCGTCAACCCGACGAACTCGGGACCGAAAGCGGCCAGATAATTCTTCAGCGCGCGCGGCGTATCGCGGGTCGGATCGACCGTTATGAAAATGGGTACGACCTGCTGTGCCGCCCCGCCCAGCTTTTCCATTGCATCGGCGATGACACTGAGCGTGGTGGGGCAAATATCCGGACAGTTGGTATAGCCAAAGTAGACAAGCATATAGCGGCCAGCAAAATCCCGGTCGGTGCGGGTGTGGCCATACTGGTCGGTCAGCGAAAACGGTCCACCAATGGCCGCATCGCCTATGGTCATGACGCGTCCGCGCTCTGAGGAGAGGTGATCGCCCAGATACCACAGGGTTCCAGCAGCAATACCGGTGACGACGATGATGAGTGCGACAAGCACGCCGCGGCGCATGGGTAATCCTGTTTGCGGCCCGCCGGGCTGGCAGGGGGACGGCAGACTGATAGACTCTCGACGGTGTCAACTGAAGCGCGAAATCGTCGCTTCAGGAGGTCGGGACCATGCAGATGGCGGCAGCATGATGTAAACATGAACACGATGCAGGAAAAAAGACCCGGCCGTATCCCGCTCTGGCCCGCAAAAATTGCCGATGAATTCGCCTTTGCTGCGCCCACGAGCCGGGGGCGGGTGCGACTGCGAACCCTCTCAAACCTGCGCTGGCTTGCGGTCGGCGGCCAGTCGGCGACCCTCTTCATTGTTTATTTCGGACTGGCCTACCAGCTGCCGCTGGCCGAGTGCATCGGGGCCATTACCGCAAGCGCGGTTCTTAACATCGTTCTTGCCTTGCGGTTTCCGGCCACACATCGGCTGACCAACCGCGAGGCGACCGCATTTCTTGCGTATGACGTCCTGCAGCTGGCAGCCCTGCTCTATCTGACAGGTGGTCTCGAAAATCCCTTTGCCCTGATGTTTCTCGCCCCCGTGGTGATCGCGGCCTCGACCCTAAACCTCGGTAACACGCTGATCCTTGCCTTTCTGTCCTTCGCGGCCGTGTCCCTCATAGCCATCGTCCACCAGCCATTGCCCTGGGCCCCGCACGAGGTGCTGCAGCTTCCGGCGCTCTATCAGGGCGGGATCTGGGCCTCGATCGTCATCGGAATCGGCTTTACCTCGATTTACGCCTGGCGCATCGCAAGCGAAGCTGCCCGCATGTCGGCCGGACTGGCCGCAACCCAGCTGGCGCTGGCGCGCGAACACCGCATGGCGGCAATCGGCGCCCTGGCTGCGGCCGCCGCCCACGAACTCGGAACCCCCCTTGGCACCATTGCCGTGGTCGCGCGCGAACTCGAACGGGAATTGCCCAAAGGCTCGGCACAGGCCGAGGATGCGGGGCTGCTGCGCGCACAGGCCGAGCGCTGTCGCACCATTCTCACCCGTCTTGCCCGCCCCGAACAGAGCGTGCTCGATGCCACCAATCGCATTCCGGTGGCGGCGATGCTCGACGATCTGGTCGGCCCTTACCGCCATGACGAACTGCAGATCACGATCGAGCTGGCGCCTGGCGAAGGTGACGGGCCGCTACCCAAGATCTGGCGCACGCCGGAGCTCTTGCACAGCCTCAACAATTTCGTCGCCAACGCAGCCGATTTTGCCAACAGCCACATCGAGATTGGTGTGTCCTGGGATGCAACCTCGCTGCAGGTGACGATCGAGGACGATGGCCCAGGTTTTGCCCCCGAAATCCTGGAGCGCCTCGGGGAACCTTATGTCACCTCGCGGCCGGGGAGCTATGCCCTGGGAGAAACCCAGCTGTCGCCCAGCGAAAATTTTACCGGTCAGCAGGGCATGGGGCTGGGCTTTTTTATCGCTAAGACATTGATCGAACAGACCGGGGGCCGCGTCCAGGTCCGCAATCGCGGCAAGGGGGGTGCGCGGGTGAGTTGTCGCTGGCCACGCGGGGCAATCGATGCCGACCGGCCGCCAAGCGGCACCAGTGGGCTCTAAACGACGACAGATTGTCTCATCTTTGCTTGCGGAAGTGGAAGAACGGCGCTATCGGAGCGCCAAGGATGGATCGATGAACCCGCAAGAGCAGCCCCTCCCCGAAGATCGCAGCCTCCTGATCGTCGAAGACGATCGGCCTTTGCGCGAGCGCCTTGCCCGCGCCATGGAAGCGCGCGGTTTCGATGTGACTATCGCCGAAACGGTGGCCCAGGGCCTTGGCCGGGCCAAGGAAGATCCACCGGCATTCGCAGTCGTCGACCTCAAGCTGGATGACGGCAATGGTCTTGATGTTGTGGAGCTGCTGCACGGGGTCCGACCCGATGCCCGCGTCGTGGTGCTGACAGGTTTTGGCAACATCGCCACTGCCGTCGCAGCGGTCAAATATGGGGCCATCGACTATCTGCCGAAGCCGGCGGACGCTGATGACATCATGGCCGCCCTCCTGGCGGCACCGGGCGCCAAGCCCAAGCCACCCGAAAACCCCATGTCCGCCGATCGCGTGCGCTGGGAACATATCCAGCGGGTCTACGAACTGTGCGGTCACAATGTCTCGGAAACCGCACGCCGGCTTAACATGCACCGGCGGACCTTGCAGCGCATCCTCGCCAAACGCAGTCCGCGATAAACCTAGAGTGCGGCGACGAGCGCGGCATTGTAGACGTCGCTCATCTTGCCCCCAAGCGGTGCGATCTGTACCGGACGGTCCAGTCCGACGAGCAGAGGTCCGAGGACATTGCCGCCGCCCATCTGCTGTAGCAGTTTGGTCGAGATCGATGCGGAATGAATCGCAGGCATGATCAGCACATTGGCGGTGTCGGTCAGACGGCAGAAGGGATAGAGCGCGAGCTTTTCGCGATCCAGCGCGACATCGACGGCCATCTCGCCATCATACTCGAAATCGACGTCGCGCCGGGCCAGGATATTAACCGCCTCGACGATGCGTTCGCTGCGTTCCGATCTCGGGAAGCCGAAGGTCGAAGATGCCAAGAGTGCCACGCGTGGTGTGAATCCGAAACGGCGCGCCTCGTGCGCGGCCTGTACTGCGATATCAGCGAGTTCTTCACTGGTGGGCATCTCATGCACGCTGGTATCTGCGACGAAGACGACACGACCCTTCAAAAACAGGACATTGATGCCGATCGGTCGCTCGCCGCGTGGGGGATCGAGCACCATCCGCACATCGTTGAGCGCGACGGCATAGGAGCGTGTGATGCCGGTCACCATGGCATCGGCATCACCGGCACGCAGCATCGAGGCAGCATAGATGTTGCGGTCATTGGTGACCATGCGCACACAGTCCCGGTAAAGGGCACCGCGGCGCTGCAAGCGCTGATAAAGAGCCTCGATATAGGGTGCAGCATCCTGCGCCGAATGGGGAACGCAGATCTCGAAGGCGGACTGATCAAATCCCGCCCGGCGCAGACCATTCCTGATGATCTCTTCGCGCCCCACCAGAAGGGATTTGCCGAGACCGGAGTTCTGGAAGGCGGCGGCGGCACGGATAACCGCGTCTTCTTCGCCTTCGGCAAACACCACGCGCTTGGGATGGGCGCGCACGCTCGCCGTAATGCGCTGGAACAAGCTGGCGGAGGGATCAAGCCGCGCCGAAAGCTGATCGCGATAGCCCTGGGCGTTGCTGAGTTCGCGCCGCGCCACGCCTGTGCGTACCGCAGCCTCGGCGACCGCCGCGGACACTCGGCTGATCAGGCGCGGGTCGAAGGGAACCGGGATGATGTAATCCGGGCCATAGGACGGCCGGCTGCCGCGATACGCAAGGGCCACCTCATCCGGTACGTCTTCACGGGCCAGAGCGGCGAGGGCTTCAGCGGCCGCAATCTTCATTGCGTCATTGATCGTTGTCGCCCGCACGTCGAGGGCACCGCGGAAGATATAGGGAAAGCCCAGGACATTGTTGACCTGATTGGGATAGTCGCTGCGGCCGGTGGCAACGATGGCATCGGCGCGGACCGCCTTGACCTCTTCGGGTGTGATTTCCGGGTCGGGGTTGGCCATTGCGAAGATGATCGGCGCCTTGTTCATGCTTGCGACCATCTCCTGGGTCACGGCGCCCTTGACCGACAGGCCGAGGAACACATCGGCGCCCTTTAGAGCATCGGCGAGGTCGCGTGCGTCGGTTTCAATCGCGTGCGCGCTCTTCCACTGGTTCATGCCCTCCTTGCGGCCGCGATAAACCACACCTTTGGAGTCGCACAAAAGCGCGTTGCCATTGGGCAGGCCCATGGCCTTGAGCAGTTCAAGGCAGGCAATGCCGGCTGCACCGGCCCCGTTGACCACGACCTTGATCTCGTCGATACGCCGACCGGTCAGGTGTATCGCGTTGATGATGCCGGCCGTCGAAATGATGGCGGTTCCATGCTGGTCGTCATGGAACACCGGGATGTCCATGATTTCGCGCAAACGCTGCTCGATAATGAAGCAGTCAGGTGCCTTGATATCCTCGAGATTGATGCCACCGAATGTCGGTCCGAGATAGCGTACGCAGTTGATGAAGGCATCGACGTCCTTGGTGTCGATCTCAAGGTCAATGGCGTCAACGTCGGCAAACCGTTTGAAGAGCACGGCCTTGCCTTCCATCACCGGCTTGGAGGCAAGCGGACCAAGATCCCCAAGTCCCAGGATTGCAGTGCCGTTGGAGATGACCGCAACAAGATTGCCCTTTGCCGTGTAATCGAACACAGCATCGGCCCGCTCGGCGATGGCCCGCACCGGGACCGCTACCCCCGGGCTGTAGGCCAGCGACAGATCGCGCTGTGTCGACATCGGCTTGGTAGGGGCGATCTCGATCTTTCCGGGTTTGCCCCCCGCGTGAAAGGCAAGAACTTCTTCTTCGGTGAAGGAGGGACGTTTGATGGGCATGGGCATTCCGCGTAAGGTCAGAGATCCACAGAATATCGGCCCATCCGAGGGGCCGTTTCAACTGCTGCGTTCGCGCCGGCAAGGGCCCGATCTGATAGGCTCCGCCTATCATGAACCGCCACACCCCCATATCCGACAGCGCCACCCCTATGATGGCGCAATATCTCAAGATCAAGTCTGCCCATGCGGACTATCTCCTCTTCTACCGCATGGGGGACTTCTATGAGCTGTTCTTCGAGGACGCCGCCAAGGCGGCTGCGGCGCTCGATATCGCGCTGACCAAGCGCGGCAAGCATCAGGGCGAGGACATTCCGATGTGCGGCGTGCCGGTCCATGCTGCCGAAGCCTATCTCGAGAAATTGATACGCAAGGGCTTTCGTGTCGCAGTCTGCGAGCAGATCGAGGACCCGGCCGAGGCCAAGCGGCGCGGCGCCAAGGCGGTCGTGGCCCGTGAGGTCATCCGTCTGGTTACCCCAGGTACTCTTACCGAGGATGCTCTTCTGGAGGCGCGCAGCGCTAACATTCTGGCGGCCCTCGGGCGGGCCGGTGGCGAGCTTGCACTTGCTTCGGCCGACATGAGCACGGGCCAGTTCCTCGTTGGCCAGGTCAGCGCGCCGGGGCTGGCTGCCGAGCTGGCTCGGCTGAACCCGCGTGAACTGCTGGTGCCCGACCCGCTGCTCGCCGATCGGGAACTTGGTCCGGTCCTTTCGGCGCTCGGCCCGGCTCTGACGCCGCTACCGGCCATAAAGTTCGATTCGACCTCCGGTGAGCATGCCCTCAAGCAACTTTACCGCGTGGCTGCCCTCGACGGGTTTGGCGCCTTCGGGCGCGCCGAGCTGTCGGCAGCGGGCGCTCTCGTCGGTTATCTCGACCTGACACAGAAGGGAAAGCTGCCGGCACTGCAGGGATTGCGGCGCCTCACCGCCGGCAGTTTCATGGCGATAGATGCTGCCAGCCGGCGCAATCTCGAACTGACCGAAACCCTGTCGGGCACAAGAAGGGGTTCCCTTCTTGCCACCATCGAACGCACCGTAACTGCGGCCGGTGCGCGGGAGCTGGCGCAACGCCTCTGCGCCCCGCTCACCGATGTGGCGGCAATCACCCAGCGTCAGGATGCGATCGCATTTTTCCTGAAGCTGGGCGCAATGCGCGCAGAACTGCGCACCGCGCTGGGCACGGCCCCGGACATGGCCCGGGCCCTTGCCCGGCTCTCGGTGGAACGGGGCGGACCGCGCGACCTCGCGGCGCTGCGTGATGGTCTTAAGGCTGCCCGTGGTATTCTGGCGTTGCTGACCGGGACGGGCGGCCCTATGCCCGAAGCGGCTGGCGAAATCGATGAAGCCTGTAGCGCGCTTGAGGCCGGCCTTGCCGCCTGCCGGCACCTTGGCGACCGGCTTGCCACCATGCTTGTCGAAGAGCCACCACTGTCCACCCGTGATGGCGGCTTCATAGCCAGGGGTGCCCATGACGGTCTCGACGAACAGCGCGCCCTGCGCGATGAAAGCCGCAAGGTCATCGCAGGTCTTGAGGCACGGTACCGTCAGCAGACCGCAATCGCCTCACTCAAGATCAAGCACAACGGTGTTCTGGGCTATTTCATCGAGCTGACGCCGAGCCATGCTGAGCGGCTTGAGAACTCTGATGCGCAGACCTTGTTCCGTCATCGCCAGACCATTGGCAGCGCGGTTCGATATTCGACCGATGAGCTTGCAACGCTAGCGAGCCGCATCGCGCAGGCGGCTGATACGGCGCTCGCCATCGAAAAGGAGCTGTTTCAGACACTCGGCGCGGATGTGCTGGCGGCGCAGCAGGCGATCGGCGCGATCGCCGATGCGCTTGCTCGCCTCGATGTAGCCGCGTCTCTTGCCGAGCTTGCCGCTGAAGAGGGCTACGCACGCCCCAGAGTCGACACCTGGCTTGCCTTCCGCATCGTACGCGGACGCCATCCAGTGGTCGAGGCGGCGCTGAGGACAGCGCAGTCCGGAAGTTTCGTAGCCAATGACTGTGATCTGTCTGCGGACGGTCCTGGCCGTCTGTGGCTGGTCACCGGGCCCAACATGGCAGGCAAGTCGACTTTTTTGCGCCAGAATGCCGTGATTGCAGTGCTGGCGCAGATGGGCAGTTACGTGCCGGCCGAAGACGCACATATCGGCGTTGTCGACAAACTGTTTTCGCGGGTAGGTGCGGCTGACGATCTTGCCCGTGGCCGTTCGACCTTCATGGTCGAAATGGTGGAAACGGCGGCCATCCTCAATCAGGCGAGCGAACGCGCGCTCGTGATCCTGGATGAAATCGGGCGCGGGACCGCAACCTATGACGGACTCGCGATCGCTTGGGCCGCGGCCGAGCATCTGTGCGAGTCCAATCGCGCCCGGGCGCTGTTCGCGACCCATTATCACGAAATGACGGCGCTCA
>JAGWRJ010000212.1 GCA_028869725.1 Alphaproteobacteria bacterium
CAAGGGTAGCCTGAAGAAAGCGCGCAGCATGCTGGAGCGCTGCCACCTGTTCGCGCTGGCCGAATCGCTGGGCGGCGTGGAGAGCCTGATCGAGCACCCTGCGATCATGACCCACGCCTCCATCCCGCCCGCGCAGCGCAAGCGGCTCGGCATCAGCGATGGCTTGGTGAGGCTGTCGGTGGGGGTGGAGAATCTTGCGGACCTGCAGGCGGAACTTGAAGCGGCGTTGGGCGCTGGATGAGCGTGTTCGACGGGCATGCACGTGCTTGGCATCCACGCGCCGAGCGATTGAAGCGTCGCTGTGTCGCGCAGATTCTGCGAGCCATGGCTCTAGGGCGCCAAATCGCGCCCCTTGCGGTGGTGTACCACCTGCTGCCTGCAGTGCTGAGAGTGCGCATGAAGCGCGTATTGATCCGCGGAGCACTTGGAACCAACACCGGCTTGAATGCGGCGCATTCAGCGCGGGAGCCTATTGCGCGTTCCAGCGGACAGGCAAACCCCAATGTCTGTGGCGTCAATTTGATCGGCCATGTGCGCGGAGAGTTCGGCCTGGGTCAGAGCGTACGGCTGGCAGCGCGGATGCTGGACAGCGCTGACTATCCATTCTGCTTGTTGAACTATGAAGCCGGGATGCCCGGCAGCCTCAATGATGCTTCGCTTGCAGCGTGGATCGAGCAGGTGCCTCGATATCCGATCAGCATCTTTTTCATCAATCCTGATTGCATACAGCCTGCATTGGCGCATCTTCGCGAAGATGGAGCGTCCTGGCGTTACACCATCGGGTACTGGTTTTGGGAACTCGAGACATTCCCTGCAGCCTGGCGCGATGCTTTTGCGCATGTCGACGAGGTATGGGTAGCTACGGAATTCGTCCGATGCGCCGTGGCAGCGGCCACTGAAAAGCCCGTGCGGGTAATGCCTCTTCCCGCATTGCTGCCGGTCTTGGGGCCTTCGCAGCGCGCAGATTTTTCGTTGCCGGAGCACAAATTCATCTTCTTGTGCATGTTCGATTTCTACTCCTACTTCGAGCGAAAAAATCCAGCCGCTGCGATCGCGGCGTTTCGCGCGGCTTTCCCACGGGGCCGTGATGATGTCGGGCTGGTCATCAAGACCATCCACGGTGACCGGATGGCGGATGCTTTCGAGCAAACTGCAATCGCGGTCGCCGCGGATGCGCGAATAATGGTGCACGATGGCCATCTGAGTACAAAGCAAGTGGCTGAACTGATCGGCCACTGCGATGCTTTGGTCTCCTTGCATCGGGCCGAAGGCCTCGGGCTGGCGTTGATCGAAGCGATGGCGCTCGGCAAGCCGGTCATCGCCACGGCCTACTCAGGCAATATGGATTTCATGTCGGATGATGACGCGCTGCTGATCGGTTATCGCAGCGTGGGCATCTCGCCGGGCGCATATCCGCATGCGGCGGGGCAGCAGTGGGCGGAGCCCGATGTAGCCCAAGCCGCCGCCGCAATGCGTGCACTGGCGGATGATCGGGCATATGCCAAGCGTCTCGGTCAGACAGCGCGTGAGCGCATCCAGCAACAGTACGCACCTTCCGTCTGCGCACAAGCCATGGCACGGCGTATCCGCGAGATCGAGGCCATGACAGCGCAAGCGTGTTGATATGACTGATCCGCAGCAAGCCCCGATCTTTATCCATTCGCTCTTCCGCTCGGGTAGCACCTGGCTGTTTGATCGATTTCGCAGATCGCTTGCAGGATACTGGTGCTACCAGGAACCGTTCCACGAGTTCCTGATCAATTTGAAAGACCGTCCTGAGGACGTGTTGGCCATCCATCAGCAAACCTCCCAGGAGTTGCGGCATCCCGCACTGAACAAGCCCTATTTCTACGAGTTTCATGCAGTCCGCGAACACATCGCCGCAAGCTTTGCCAAGTGCATCAGCTTCGACAGTTTTTTCGACGCGACGTGTTGCCCGGCGTTCGCTGACTATGTGGGCAAGCTCATAACGCATGCCCCTGCGCGGCCGGTGCTGCAATGCTGTCGGTCTTTTGGCCGCATCGCGTTTCTTCAGCAACAGTTCGGTGGCGCGCATCTTCACTTGTGGCGCAACCCGCGCGATCAGTGGTGGTCCTACCAGATCAACGATTATTTCGACATCACAGGCCTGGCGATTCTCAATGCCGAGCGTGTGCCTGAGGTTGTTGCGCAATTGCGCGAAGTCGTTGGCTTTGTGCCCATACACCGGGATACGTTTGCCGAAGAATACGCGTTGCTCGCAAAGTTTCCGCTTGATGCGGAACAGCGCTATCTGACGTTTTATGTGCTCTGGCTTTACAGCCTGCTGGAGAACCGCAGGCACGGTTGTTGCGACCTCAACATCGATCGGCTGAGTCAAGACCAAGGGTATTGCGCCGAGGCTGCGACTCGCCTTGCCGCGCTGGGTGTGCCGGGCGTGGACCTTGGCCAATGTGCGGTCCCGCAAACACAGTTTGAACCAAGTGAAATCGACTACTTCGAGAAGATCGAGCAGCGTGCGCGCGCGCTGTTTTTGGCAGCGGGTCATGCTGCAGACGACATCGCGGCTGCTCACGAGATGCAGCAGGCAGCGGCGCCCGCGCCCTCTGGATCGGCTCAGAGCGGGCGACGCGCGGCGTTCGCAGCGCGCCAGGTCGCGCAACAGTATACAAATCGTATGGCAAAGGGGTTTGCCGCACTGTATGTGAATGAGGGATCATCTGGAACTGGGGATTCAGGGCGGGTTCACGACGCTGATATGGAAGTTGAACACGCAACTCTCATGCGCCTTGAAGAGACGTTGGTGCGGCTGAGCGACGAGCGTGGAAGTGTTTCCACCTTGTTGGAACAGCAGCAGCACTGGGTTGAGAAATGGCACATGGGCAGCAGTGAAGCGCAGGCGGCGCTCACTGCCGTGACCGCGGAACTGCAGCGTCTGCGCGCAGAAGCAGCGCATGTGCGTCAAAGTTCCGAAGAGTCGCAGGTGCTGGCAGCAACCCTGCGCCAGCAACTGGATCATGAACGTGCCCGGTCGCTTGGCGCCGCCTCGCGGCTGGGTGAGCTGGATCGCGAGATCGGAGCGCTACGCGCGGAACTGTCCGCAATCGCGATGCGGCACAAGACCGAGATGACCGCTGCTTTGTTCGAGCAGCAGCAGGTACTGACGGCTGCATGGCACCCACAGCTCGAGCGCGAGCGCGAAAAGGCCAAATCTGCCGGGATCCAATCGGCCGCCCTGCAGATCCGCCTCGAGCATCTGCAGAGTGCTTTGGATTCCGCGCAGGCGCACGAGGCCGGCGCGCGATCTCAGCTCGATACCGAGCGCGTTTTGCGTTCCGAAGTCGAGCAGCGTGCGGGAGTGCTCGAACGACAAAACACCGAGCTTCGAGCGCGCTACAGTGCCGTCGAACACGCGCACACACAGGTTGTGGCGCAGCTTGCCATGGTGCGTGCGCAACTTGCGGTAATGCTGACAAGTCGCTCCTGGCGGCTCACCGCCCCACTACGCTGGGTGCGGTTTCAGATCGGGCTGCTGCGCTCGCAAGGGCTTGCGTCGAGGTTGCGCAGCTTGTTCAAAAAACTTGCGCGCGCATTGTTGGGTCGAATGTTCCGCTGGCTGGAGACCCGGCCGCGTCTGCGTCGGGCCGGCGCCGCGCTGGCGCGCAGGCTGGGTCTCGAGGCGCGTTTGCGTTCGCTCTACAGGCATTGGTGGCTGCCGTCGATGCGCGCGGCCGGTGAGCCGGTGGCCGCAGGGGTGACAGCAAACACCGACCTGAGCGCGCCCCGGTCCGCCATTGAGGGCCAGACTCCGGCACAGGGTGCGCCGATGCTGTCGCCGCGGGCGAGGCAGATCAAAACTTGGCTGGATGCAGCGCGCCGCAGCCATTTGGGAGGCCCTTGATGCGCATCGTGCTGGATCTTCAAGGCGCGCAAAGCGCCAGCCGCTTTCGTGGCATTGGTCGTTACTCGCTGGCGTTGGCGCAAGCCATCGTGCGCAACCGGGGCGAGCACGAAGTGCTGCTGGTGCTCAACGGTCTATTGGCGGACAGCATCGAGCCCATCCGCGCAGCCTTCGACGGATTGTTGCCCCAACAAAATATCCGGGTCTGGCATGCCCCCGGTCCCGTCAACGAGCTGAATCCCGGCAACCGTTGGCGGCGCGAGACCGCCGAACTGGTCCGCGAGGCATTTCTTGCCAGTCTCAAGCCCGATGTCGTCCATGTCTTCAGTCTGTTCGAGGGCTTCGAGGACAATGCAGTTTCCAGCATTGGTCGCTTCACCGGGTCATTGGCCACCTCCGTTACCCTGTACGACCTGATTCCGCTGATCAATCCGGACGCCGGGCTGAAGGCCAATCGGCCCTACATGGAGTACTACCAGCGCAAAATGACCGCGCTGAAACGCGCCGATCTGTTGCTGGCAATCTCCGAGGCCTCACGGCAGGAGGCGCTGGCGGCGCTGGCGATTTCCGACACTCAAGCAATCAATGTCTCGAGTGCGGCGGACGCGCGCTTTCGCGTGCTCGGCATTTCCGATCCGGAGCGCAAGGCGCTGTATGCGCGCCACGGCATCCACAGGCCTTTCGTGCTTTACGTAGGCGCCGCGGATGAACGCAAGAACCTTGCGCGACTCATCCAGGCGTTTGCGGCGCTGCCCGACGCGCTGCGCGACGCGCATCAACTGGTGATCGCGGGCGTGTCCGCCGTGCCCCAGCGCGCGGCGCTGCAGCACTTCGCCCAGGTGTCGCGGTTGCCAGCCGATGCGCTCTGCCTGGCAGGCGAAATCAGCGACGATGACCTGGTGGCGCTCTACAACCTCTGCCGCGTATTGGTATTTCCCTCGCTGCACGAAGGCTTTGGCCTGCCGGCGCTTGAGGCCATGGCATGCGGGGCGGTCGTCATTGCGTCCAATACGTCCAGCCTGCCTGAAGTGATGGGCCGGGACGATGCGCTGTTTGATCCTGAGAGCGTCGACGCAATCGCCGTCAAGATGGCACAGTCACTGTCAGACGGTGATTTTCGACGCCGGCTGCAGCAACACGGTGTGCAACAGGCACGACGGTTTTCCTGGGACGCCAGCGCGCGGCGCGCCATTTCCGCCTTTGAGCGGCTGCATACTCTGCGCACACAGAACCCAAAGAATGCGTCACTGCCGGTCCGCTCGGGGCGTCGTCCCAGCCTGGCCTTTGTCTCACCGTTACCGCCCGAACGCACCGGCATCGCCGATTACAGCGCCGAGCTGCTTCCCGCGCTGGCGCAGTACTACGACATCGAGGTGATCACACCGCAAGCCGATACCTCGGACGTGTGGGTGCGCGCCAATTGCGCGCTGCGCAGCGTCGAATGGTTCCGCGCGCATGCCGCGCGGTTTGACCGGGTGCTCTATCAGTTCGGCAATTCCCCGTTTCACAGTCATATGTTCGATTTGCTGAGCGAATTCCCCGGCGTGGTTGTGCTGCATGATTTTTTTCTTGGAGAAATTCATTGGCACGATGAGGCTACAAGAGCGCGTAAGAGTCATGATGCTTGGACCACCGAACTAATAAACGGTCATGGCTACGCTGCCATTAAGGAGCGGTTCACAGCAATCGACCAGGCAGAGGTTGTTAGAAAATATCCATGTAATCTTGGTGTCTTTCAAAATGCGTTAGGCATTATTACCCATTCAAGGGCATCTCGATCTTTATTCAATAGATATTATAAAAACATCGAGAATTTTTGTTTCGAGATTGTGCCCCTGTTGCGTCGGCCAATTGATGGTGTAGGATTAGTTAATAGAAAAGAAAAATCCCGTCGTGATCTTGGCTTATCCAGAGATGATTTTGTGGTCTGCAGTTTTGGCATGCTCGGCCCAACCAAGCTCAATTTGAGAATAATTGATGCATGGTTAGATTCGGCCTTGTCAAAGGATTTACGCTGCATTTTGGTTTTTGTCGGCGAAAATGATGCTGGTGAGTATGGCGATAGACTCATTCAAAAAATAAATTCAATAAGCCTTGATTCTCGCATTGTTATTACAGGCTGGGTTGACACTGAAGACTATCGAAATTATTTGTATGCAGCAGATATTGCTATTCAGTTGCGTACGCATAGTCGGGGCGAGGCCTCGGCGGCGATACTCGATTGCATGAATCATGGATTGCCCACCATTGTCAACGCACATGGGAGCATGAACGAGCTGCCACGCGATGCAGTTCTAATGCTGCCTGACATATTTAGCGATGCGGAGCTTGCTCACGGTTTGGCTCACCTTTACATCGATAGAGCTAAGCGTCAGCAGCTGGGTGGCTGCGCACAGCGCTATATTGCTAACTATCATGCCCCTGTTAGTTGTGCTGGGCGCTATGCGGAGATCATTGAAGGCGTTTATGCACATGAGGAATGCCATGTCACGGCGCTGACGCATCGCATCGGTCAGATTGAGGGTGCGCCCGTCGACGAAGAGTCGTGGGCTAGGCTTGCTTGTTGCCTTGCGTTTGATTTTCCGGGGTATAAATCGAAAAACAGAATTTTTATCGATGTATCAGAATTGGTGCAGCGTGATGCACGGACGGGGATTCAGCGCGTAGTGCGCAGCATTCTTGTCGAAGCCCTGGCTAATCCACCTGCTGGATTTCACGTAGAGCCCGTTTATGCTACAGCAGGTGAAGTTGGCTATCGCCGAGCAAGCAGGTTCGCAGCATCCCTCCTCGGCGCGGCATGGCATGCTGCAGAGGATGAGCTGATTGATCCAGGTCAAGGCGATATATTTCTTGGCCTTGATCTTCAGCATCACGTTGTCTCAGCGCAGCACGAGAACTTGAAGATAATGCACTCTGTCGGTTGCAAAATATATTTTGCTGTGTATGACCTTTTGCCAATTCAATTGTCCGATGCATTCCCACCGGGAACTGATGCGCTTCATGAAAAGTGGTTGCGACTCATCGCGTCATTTGACGGCGTTGTTTGTATTTCAGAGTCGGTTGCAATTGAATTTGTCAATTGGTTGAAAGCCAGGGCGCCGAGTCGGTGCACGGACTTGATGGTGGGGTGGTTTCACCTCGGCGCCGATGTAGAGCAGTCCTGCCCCACCAAGGGCTTGCCCTCAGACCATGTGGCGGTGCTTCAGTTGATTGAAAGTAGACCTTCGTTCCTTATGGTCGGTACCGTCGAGCCACGCAAGGGCTATCTGCAAGCGATTGCTGCATTCGAAGCGCTCTGGGCTGACGGCATCGAGGCCAATCTGGTGATCGTTGGCAAGGAAGGCTGGAAGGGCCTGCCGGAAGATCAGCGTCGCACCATTCCGCAGATCGTCGTCAAACTGCGCAACCATCCACAACTCGGCACGCGCCTGTTCTGGCTTGAAGGCATCAGCGACGAGTACCTGGAGCGAGTTTATGATGCGTGCACCTGCCTGATCGCCGCTTCCGAGGATGAGGGCTTCGGGCTGCCGCTGATCGAGGCGGCACAGCATGAGTTGCCAATCATTGCGCGCGATATCCCCGTGTTTCGCGAGGTGGCTGGCGATTGTGCCTACTACTTCAGTGGCAGAGACGCGCGCGGTCTTGCGGAAGCTGCTAAACACTGGTTGCATCTGCGTGCGGAGTGTCGCGTGCCCGGCAGTGCGAGCATGCCGTGGCTGACGTGGAAGCAAAGCACCGCAAGGCTGCTTGATATCGTGCTAAACGATCAATGGGCGATGTATGTGCGGCCATCGGGCGACCTCTTCCTCGGGGTGCGCTACGACCATAGAAGCCCCCGTATCCGATGGCGTGGATTCCACGATCCTGAGGCTGAGATTCGTTGGACCGAGGGCAGCAAGTCCGATATCGAGTTCTCCGTAGGTGATGTGCCACCGGGAGGCGCATCACTTGAGTTGTGCTTCGATACCTTGGGCGAGCAGGATGTGACTCTGGTGCTCGATGGTGAGGAAGTGTTTGCCAAGCGCCTCAGTGGCCCGCGCCAGCTCGTGACGATTGACCTGCCTCGCGCCCGAGGCAAGCATCGACTCGAGTTCTTGCTGCCGCTGGCGCGATTGCCTGGCAACGGCGATCCGCGTCGCTTGGCGTTGGCGCTGAGGTATGTTTGTGTTCGACTTGGAGAAAGCATTGATGAAGACCTTGAAGAAAGCCGCGTTCATGTTGCTGATGGCCCTGTGCGGGATGCTGGTGGCCTGCTCCCACGAAAAGCCGACAACCGGGGGAGAGGGAGCCATCATCGTGCCGGTACAGTTCACCTGCCCTGGCGAATCCCAGACGCAGGCGCCCAAGGCGGGCCTGCTGAGTAATTCGGAGTTTATTTATTTTTCTTATGCCACGGTGTTGAATCGCCAGCCCGACATGGGCGGGTTCAACAGTGCGTGCAAAGCGCTCGAATCGGGTGTATCGCGCGCGCAGTTGGTTGAGTCGTTTGCCACCTCGCCGGAATTCAAGAATATCCTTGCATCACCAGCTAACAAAGCGAAATAGCGGTTATACAGTGCGTATAAAGGATTTAGTGTTGGGGTAGTTTGCATAGAGCGGTGTGTTCGCGCATTCAGTTTTGGTCTCGATGACAACTGCACAGGGTAGAGTATTTGAGTGTTTCAAGACAATTCTAACTGGATCGTTGAATGGATGCGGGGGGTGGTAATGTCGGGCAAAAACGAAAGCGAGAAGCATGATCAAAGCTATTACGAGGTCGCTAAATCGGGCTCGCTAGCAGATCGTGCAATGATGGTTGCGCGAAAACATATCTATCAAGATTTCAAATATCATTGCCATCCTGATATCAGCGAATCAATTCTTGATGTTGGCGTTTCCGATGTTATTCAGGGAAGCGATAATATAATTGAACGCTTGCATCCATGGCCCGCTCAAATTACTGCGGTGGGCCTGGGAGAGGGTGATGATTTTAAGAAGGCATATCAGGAAGTCAACTACATTAAAATTGAAACGGGAACAAAATTACCTTTTCCAGATAAGTCATTTTCAATTGTAACTGCAAATGCTGTACTCGAGCATTTGGGCTCAAGAGAAAGTCAGCTCCGTTTCATCGAGGAGCTTCAACGAGTCGGAAAACGCGTTTTTATATCGGTGCCAAATAGGTTTTTCCTGGCCGAGCACCACACTGCCATCCCGTTTTTGGCATGGAATAATTCGACTTTCCGTTTGGGGTGCAAAATTTTCGGAAAAAAGAGCTGGGCAGATCCGAATAATCTCATCCTGATGTCGCGCGCCAGTCTGAGATCTTTGCTGCCAAGATCAGTGAAATGGGTTGATGGATACACAGGAATATATTTGGATCCATTTTCTTCAAATTTGTTCGCATATTCGACATGTGATTGAAGGATTGAAATGAATCCACGTATTGCAGTAATGGTACCGTGCTACAACGAAAGTGTCGCCATTGCGAAAGTAGTGCGCGATTTCAAAGCGGTGCTGCCTGATGCAGTTGTTTATGTTTACGACAATAATTCAAAAGACTGTACCGCAGAGTCTGCTAGGTCCGCCGGGGCCGTCGTTCGTCATGAAATTCAGCAGGGCAAGGGACATGTAGTGCGGCGCATGTTTCGCGATATCGATGCGGATTTTTATGTGCTGGTTGATGGGGACGATACCTACGACGCTCAACTAGCGCCGCGAATGCTGGCGCTTGCTGTTGAAGGTCCGTTCGACCTGGTTAACTGTGTTCGTCGGGAAACCGAGGTTGCCGCGTATCGTGGCGGTCATCGGCTGGGGAATGCCATGTTGACGGGTGCGGTCCGCAACATTTTTGGCGATCGAGTGCAGGACATGCTGTCGGGTTACAAGGTTCTGTCGCGCCGCTTTGTGAAATCATTTCCGGTGCTTTCGCAGGGTTTCGATATCGAGACTGAACTGACCGTACATGCGCAAGAGCTATCGATGCCAGTTGCACATGTGGAGGGCAGTTATCGAGCGCGTCCGCCTGGCTCCGAGAGCAAGCTGCGCACGTATCGTGATGGCTCGCGCATTTTGATGATGATCATAAAGCTGGTTCGACATGAACGGCCGCTGTTCTTTTTCGGGATTATTTCTGGCCTGCTTGCGCTAAGTTCTATCCTGATTTCCATACCCATCGTGTTCACTTATCTGGAAACAGGCTTGGTTCCACGCCTGCCGACAGCAGTGCTCTCGACCGGCATGATGCTGCTTGCGGCACTCGCCCTGTTCGCCGGCGTCATTCTTGACACCGTCAGTCGAGGCAGGCGCGAGGTTCGGCTTCTAGTCTATTTGCAGCACTCGCCTTTCCCTGGGGCTGATGAGCATAGTGCGTGATGCTGTGTTCTCGAAGTCGCGAAGATTGCCAGATTGCCAAGGGCAACACGGCATAGAGGAATACGAGATTCGGTAGCGGGGAAGCTTTTGGCTCAGATCCAGTATTTCGGGGCTATCGGTAATTGTGAGCTGTGTCGTCAAAATCGGAGTGATTGAGTAGCTGATTCATTCCACAGGTCCAATCATGACGCGAATGCTGGCGTTTCCAGTAGCTGCAAACGTGACGTCGGGACTCAATTGTATGGCTTTGGTGTCAGTCGTTACGTTTGGTATCGCGAATGGTTGCAATGTGTGTTGTCAATACGCTCGGCTGCTTGGTCAACAATGACGTTTACATTTTTACTCACTCTGGGATCCCGCTTGATGCACCGGCATCCGGTATTCGCGGTTGCCGCAGCGGCACCGGTGGGCGTGATGCTTAATTTTGCCATGTAAAGTGAGTTGTTTCCAGATGATCTCATCAAAGAGAAATATAAGCATATGGTTCTGCTTACTTGCATTTTTTTTAGTGCTAGGCGGCTTTGTTTCAGTCCATCTCGGGCAAGATGCGAATTGGGATCTTAAAAATTATCATCTGTACAACGCCTGGTCGTATTTGCACAAAAGATTATCGACTGACATATTTGCGGCGGGGGCTCAGAGCTATTTTGCACCGCTCCTTGATATTCCCTATTACCTACTTTCAGTCCGATGGCTTCCCGGTTCACCGAGATTGGTTGCTTTTATCATGGGGTTGCCATATGGCTTGCTACTATTCATCGTGTTTTCGATGGCATGGGTCGTTGCCGGTGAGTTGACTGTATCGCCGGCTAAGAGGGCTTCACTAGGTTTAATTGCAACAGTATTTGGGGTGACTGGCGTTGCAACAGTTTCCCAGGTTGGGACGACGTTTAATGAAATTCCCACGGCAGCAACAACGCTCGCAGGTTTGCTTTTCATTATTTTAGCGATTACCAAGTCAAGCATAACAGAAAGACGTCGGTGTGTGAATATTTGTTTAATTTTTTCGGGATTATTATTCGGCGCCGCTGCTGGTCTTAAGTTAACAGCCTGCATCTATGCACCGGGTGCTGCCATTGTGGCTTGGGCTATCAATGGGAGCGTATGGCGTAGATTCCAGCATGCTTTTATTTTCTCGTTGGCATGGGTGCTGGCATTCTCGGTTTTGTGGGGGCCCTGGGGATGGAAGCTCTACAAACTTACCGGAAACCCATTCTTTCCGCTTTTCAATTCTGTCTTCCATTCGTCTTGGATCGCCCCTTCAGCAGGTTTAGATTTACGGTTTATGCCCAAGACCATTTTTGAGGCGATCTTTTATCCATTTTATTGGATTAATAATCCATCAATGACGGTCATGGAGCCGAGATTTGCAGACCCAAGATTTGCAATGATATATGCGTTAGGTGTGATTGCTTTCATTATTTATATACCGCGATTAATTCGATTTATATCAAGAGATAATTCTCAGGCTTACAATTTCCGCTCGACGGATGGTATTCTTCTATTTTCAGCGATTTCGTATCCAATATGGCAAGTATTATTTTCGATATTGCGGTATGCGGCGACTCTTGAAAGCATTCTGGGTTTGGTGATGCTTTCATTGATTGCCAAAATTGTTGCCATGCGGCGGCTCGAATTGCATTATACTCTACTGTTAGCATTTGTTGCCTCTTGTACGGCTGGGGCGTTTCTCTTAACAAAATACCCGGATTGGGGTCGAGCGCAATATTCTAATGAAGTATTCAAAATAAAATCGCCAAGGTTGCCAAATGATTCTTTAATCTTGTTTGTTGGCAAGCCAATTGCCTATTTGGCGCCATTTCTGGCTCATGATAAGACGGATGTCGAATTTATTGGAATAACAAGTACAGTACTTAATTCAGCGGATTATAAAGTTGGCAAGATGATTCGTAGCAGGATTGCTGAGTGGCCCGGGCCTATATTTTATGTGGCTAGAAGGGAAACCATGGCGTCAGTTGGCTCTCTCAAAATTTATTCTTTGTATCCTGATGGGAACTGCAAGACTATTTTTAGTAACATCGATGAGCCTACGTATCTTTGTCGAGCAACAAAGACGCCCAACGCATTCTCGTGGCCATCCTTATCCGGGAGTAATAATTATGTTTTGGGCAGTAAAATCAGTATGACGGAAAGCGGAAGTGGTCATGAATATGTTGTGCATGGTTGGTCTTCCCCAGAGTCATGGGGAACATGGTCAGACGCTAGTATCGCTAGTTTGATGTTTCGTTTGCCGGGCCTGCCTACTGGTAACTTGACATTTGAATTCAAGTCACACGCTTTTCTTGTTCCCACGCACCAGAAATTGAGTGTAAGCGTGTTTGTCAATGGACAACAACTTAAGATTTTTGATTACAGTTATCCACAAGGTGCTTCCGACAGCATCCGCACAGTAAATATCCCTGCAAATCTTGTGGCGCAGAGCAAGGGTTTGCTCAAGATTGAATTTCTTCTTTCAACGCCTGTTTCACCAGAGGTCGTGGGTTTGAGCACTGATGATCGGCAGCTCGGTATTGGGATGATCTGGTTGCGGCTTTCAACAGCGCACGAGCAGCGTGTTCCACGTAGCCTGGCCCGGAAACCATGATATTGGTAGGGCAGTTTTGGAAAACTTACCTGCGCCGCCGTTGCCGAAGTGCAGTAACCCACTGGGAGCTTGCGACATGAACTCTCGTCCGCTGGCATCGTTCGATCAGGAGATCTGACAGGCGCAAGCTGGAGGCGCTGGGCAGTCCGTTGGTGGCGCTGAACACCACATCGTGCCGAGGGCGATCTGGCGATCTTCCGCACGACGTTCGTTGTCGATGCGCAGCGCAGGCCGTGACCCGTGCGAGGATGCCAGGCTGCCGCACGATGCAGTGCGGATGTTCATTTCCACAAGGAGTTTGGCCCGTGTTCAAGTGCTTCAAAGCTTACGATATCCGGGGTCGCGTTCCGGACGAGTTGAACGAGGACATCGCCTATCGCATCGGGCGGGCATTCGCCGAGCGCATCGGGCCTGATGAAGTGGTGGTGGGGCAGGATGTGCGCCACGACAGCCCCGCGCTTGCCACGGCACTTTCGCGCGGACTCAACGCAGGCGGCACCGGTGTGATCGACATCGGCCTGTGCGGCACGGAAGAGGTGTATTTCCAGACCGCGCGCCGCGGCTGCGGCGGCGGCATCATGGTGACGGCCAGCCACAATCCCATGGACTATAACGGAATGAAGCTGGTCCGCGACGGAGCACGTCCGGTCAGTGGCGACACCGGACTCAAGGATATCGAGCGTTTGGCGGCATCCGGCGTTTTTCCCCGCTCAAGCAAGTACCCGATCAACCGTGCGGATGTCGACAAGTCGGCCTATATCGAGCATCTGCTCGATTACGTGGACCAAGCGGCTTTGCGCCCACTCAAGATTGTGGTCAATGCCGGCAATGGTGGCGCGGGCCTGATTATCGACCAGCTTGCCCCGCATCTTCCCTTCGATTTCGTGCGCATCCATCACGAGCCGGATGGGCGTTTTCCGAATGGCATTCCCAATCCGCTGTTGCCGGAAAATCGCTCAGCCACCGCGGATGCTGTTCGTACCCATGGCGCGGACCTTGGGATAGCCTGGGACGGCGATTTCGATCGTTGTTTTTTCTTTGATGCGGGTGGCCGCTTCATCGAGGGTTACTATTTGGTCGGCCTGCTTGCGTCCCAACTGTTGCAGAAGTATCCCGGAGGGCGGGTCGTGCATGATCCCCGTTTGACCTGGAACACCATCGACATGGTGCGCGAAGCGGGTGGTATCCCGGTCATGAGCAAGACCGGACACGCCTTCATCAAGGAGCGTATGCGCGCGGAAGATGCCGTGTATGGCGGCGAGATGAGCGCCCACCACTATTTCCGCGATTTTGCCTATTGCGATTCGGGGATGATCCCGTGGCTGCTGGTCGCAGCGCGCATTTCTCAAAGCGGACAGAGCATGGCCGATCTGGTCGATGCGCGGATGCGCGCCTACCCGTGCAGTGGTGAGATCAATTTCAAGGTGAGTGATGCAGCTTCTACCATCAGTCGGCTGCACGAGCGTTTCGCGACCGCGCCGGAAGCTCGCACCGACTACACCGATGGTCTGAGCGTCGAATTGCCCGAGTGGCGCTTCAACGTCCGTTCGTCCAACACCGAGCCGCTTTTGCGGCTGAATGTTGAAACGCGGGGAAATGCTGCCTTGCTGGCGGCCAGGACCGCGGAGCTTCACGACTTGATTTCGGATTGACTGGGCGAATGATGGCATGGACCGACCATTCGCCCATCATTTGTTGAAACGACTATTTCGCTGGCTGTGTGGCCAAAGGCTTGCCGTCGGGTCCACAGATCTTTCCAGCCATGCTGCCGGTACATTCACTGAAAGGTCCGACGACCACTGGCTTGGTGCCCCAGGCATCGAACCACGCGACTTGCTCCTGCACCGGGAGCAATTCTGCACTGTGATTCAGCATTTTGTCGACTGGCAGCATGATCGTGACCTGGGCGGAACTGCCCGGATCGATGAGCGGGATCATGGCGCGGGAGAGATCCATATCTGCCTTGCCATTCGCGCCCAGGCGTTGTGCGCCAAAATGTACTGGATATTTGCCCTTGGAGATCAATGCGACTTGTCCGTGGTTGCTCAGACCAACTGTAACGGCAATATTTTTTCCATCGGGCGTGATGACCGGATTGCCCTCTTGGGTCAGAACTACATTGATCTGAGCCGGGGTTAGTGGCTGATTAAGGCCGGCTTCCGCAACGGTCTTGGCTGATAGCACTGGTGAAACCGCAGGGGCCACTGCGGGCGCCGGTGCCTGTTGCGAACTGCCGTTGTCTTGCCCCGAGCTGCAGGCGCCGAGTGCCAAGACCGTGGCAGCGGCCAAAGCGGTCAGTTTGAGATGCTTCTTCATGTCCGTTCCTCGTTTGTGAAATTACATGTACTGCAGGGAAAAAGCGCGTTTGTGTCATATGCCATTTGAAGCAATCTGCATCAGGCGCGACCGTAAACATCCTCGATTCGCACGATGTCGTCCTCGCCGAGGTAGCTGCCGGACTGCACTTCAATCAATTCCAGCGGAATCTTGCCCAGGTTGCGCAGCCGATGCACAGCGCCGAGCGGCAAGTAGGTGCTCTGATTCTCGCCAACCAGGTATACCTCGTCATCACGGGTGACTTCGGCTGTTCCAGAAACCACGATCCAGTGTTCTGCGCGATGGTGGTGCTTTTGCAAGCTCAGCGCCGCTCCCGGTTTGACCATGATGCGCTTGACCTGGAAGCGTTCGCCGAGATCAATGGAATCATAGCTCCCCCAGGGCCTGTAAACCTTCCGATGAGAAATATGTTCAGAGCGGCCGGCAGCCTTGAGCTGATCGACGAGCTTCTTCACGTCTTGCACGCGTTCACGATGGGCGACCAAGGTGACATCGGGCGTGTCGATGACGACGAGATCGTCCACGCCGAGCAGCGCAACCAACCGGCGCTCGGATGATCTGCCCAGACAATTGCGGCTATCCACAGACATGACATCGCCTTCGAGCCGGTTACCATCGCCATCGTGTTGCGAGGCTGCCCACAGCGCGTCCCAGGAGCCAATATCACTCCAGCCGCAACTGACAGGGACGATTGCCGCGCGATCCGTCTTTTCCATGACTGCATAGTCGATGGAATTGCCGGGCACAGCGACGAACGCATCACGTTCTATGCGTATGAAATCAAGGTCCGTGCGATGCTGCGCGTAGGCAGTACTTACAGTCTCGAAAATGTTGGGGGCGTGGCATTGCAATTCGTCCAGATAGCTTGCAGCCCTGAACATGAACATGCCTGAGTTCCAGTCATAGGTGCCGCTGTCGACGTAACTCTGCGCGCTGGGGCGGTCGGGTTTCTCGACAAAAGCACCAACTTTATAGCCATTTGCGTCCAGGGATTCGGCGCGACGGATATAGCCGAACCCTGTTTCTGGCCCCTGCGGACGAATGCCGAACGTCACCAGCCAGCCCTTCCTTGCAAGGAAGCGCGCCTTGTTGACGGCTTCGCCGAAACTGGATGGGTCGCCGATCAAATGGTCGGCAGGGAGTACCAGCAGCACTGCTTCAGGGTCGGCCTGTAGGGCTTGCAGCGCAGCGAGAGCGATAGCTGGTGCGGTATTCCGTGGAAGCGGCTCAAGTATGATTGAAGCTCCGCCCACACCAAGCTCCTGGAGTTGCTCCGCGACGAGGAAGCGGTGGTCCTCACTGCATACGACGATTGGCGTGCTCATGCCATCAAGCGCGCACGTACGCGTGATTGTCTGCTGGAAAAGCGTTGACACGCCCGTCAGTGCCAGAAACTGCTTGGGCAGATTCTGACGCGACAGCGGCCAGAGCCGTGTGCCGCTGCCACCGCTGAGGATTACAGGAACAATCATTGAGACCTTCCTTTTGAGTGAATCACATTGTCCGATTTTTCATCATTGGCTTGCCGCAGGAGCGGCTCCGGGCGGTCGGCAGTCGATCATGGCATGAAGCAAACGCGGCAGCATCGCGCGCAGCCGAAAGCGGCGGTTGAAACGGTACGCGGCTTCGGCCAAGTAGCTTGGGAAAACGCAGTGGTGATGACGATGCGTCGCAGCCGGAGGGTCTTTTGCGTCCCGGTCATCGGGAAGCCTCCCACGGGTTCATGAGCGGCACGCCGGTTGCCTGGAAGTCAGCGACGTTGCGGGTCACGATCGTCATGCCATGGACCAGCGCCGTGGCCGCGATAAGCCCGTCCCGGTAGGGTTGGGGGGTCTGGCACATGCAAGCGCGCGCTGCGTCGGGCAACGACCGTATCAACCGGCAGCACGCGGTCGGCGAAGGTCGGCAAGACATACTCACTCATCCAGCCAGCTACGCAAGTGTGCTGTGGCTTTGCTCAGGATGCGGGGAATCCGGGCGTATATCGAACTGGGAAGGGACGCTATGGGACATGACGGCTGCGCGCAACGCGCATTCCGTGCGTCACTGATGCCCGCCGAGAACCACATCGGATCGCAACCTGTCGGTCAGCGCTCACGGTCGCTTGGCAGGAGGGCACTCTCGTAGTCCTGGCCACCGTAGAACACGCCGATGATCCAAACCTGCTCCCCGTCGACCATGAAAGCCACCTCAGCGCTGCTGCGGTAGGGCACCAGCCGCAGGCCCGGCCGGATGTCGTCGCGTCGCGCACCGCGCTGCGGAAACGTGGCCAGCGATTCGCAGTAGCTGACCAAAGCGTCGATGTAGCGTTCGGCGACCATCGGATAGCCTGACGCGGCTGCGATGTAGCGTTCGATCGCGCGCAGTTGGTCGAGCGCCTCGGGGGTAAGGACGACTTGGCAGGCTTTCACCGCTTGCCAGTGGCTTTCCGGCGAGCGGCCGCCAACTGTGTGCGCGCCGTTGCCACAGGAACCCCTCGTGAGGGATCGGCCTTGAGGGCATCGTAGGCGGGCGCCACCGTCGCGCGTAACCAAGCTTCCACCGCCCGATCACGCGCCATCAGCGAGCGCAAACCGTCTCGAATGACCTCGCTTTCGGTGGCGTATTCTCCGGCCGCAACCTTGGCGCGCACCACGTCGGCCATGTCATTGGGGAGCGTAATGCTGAACTGCTGCGTGGAACGCATGCCTGGATCCTCGCTTGCGAACATGGGATTCAATCCTACGATCCTCGCGATTTGCCCGCAACACACAGGGCAAGCGGTGGCGCTGGCGTCCAGGCTGGCGTCGGCGTCCAGCGGCTGGCGCTACTGTCCAGTTGATTGGCGTTTGGCAGCGTCACGCCAAACAGCTTTGGCGGCCTGCATCTGGCTCATTCCGGTGCGGGTGATGCGCTTCTTGAGCGCCATCATCAGCTCGGAACGCAGCTTCATGTTCTCGACCTCGGCGGGCGTGTCCTCGATCGCATCCCACACGCTGGCATAGTGCCGGTTACTCATGGCCCTGACTCACTGCTGTCCGGTTGAATGAAAGGTCGAATCTCTGAAAGCCATGACTGATGCGGATTTCCGAGCGATGAAGGGTGGTGTCGATTTGAACGGCGATTGCCGATTCTGGCAGTCTTTCGTGAGGATGCTGGCAATCGTTGACCAGCATTCCGGCAAACGCTGACCAATCTGCTGGTGCTGACCGGTGACCATGAAGTATCGAATTCAGTGGCCTCGACGTCGACGACTTGAGTTAGCCGTCATGTCCCACAAGGTTCCGCGCCAGTTCGAGATGCGACCAGCCTCGCCACATCGTGCGCAGGTCCAGTCAACGGTACCGTGTTCAGTGATCCGGCTGGTCACATTGCCGCCGCACTGAAAGCACGGCAGCCGCGAACCCTTACCTTCCGGATCGGTCGCAGCAACGATAACACCGCCCAAGCACTCGGCCAGTTTGCGCCCGGGGCCGTCTTGCGGGCCAATGGCGCCCTTCTCATCCAGGAAAGTGTGGCGTCGGTGATGTACATGCGTTCCTGCCTACTGGAAAAAGCGGTGGTCAATCCAGAATGGTTCCACGGACGCTTGTTCCAAGTGCGTGCGTGCTTGAGGATGGCGCGGATTGATGAGGAAATTGGTGGCGTGCGCGACGATGGTTGAGGGAACCGGCAGCACCAAGCCGGCGATGCCCGTGAGCCATGCGCCGCCCGTCGCCTGCGTGGTCATTTCGTTGGCCTGCCAGCCTTGCGGTAGTTCCGGCATGGGCGACACCGCCGCGCCGGGCTTGATCTCGATCGCAATGAGCTTCAACGACAAGGGGATGTCGTCGAAGGAAAGGTGCATGTGCGCCATGACTTCCAGCAGCGCCAGTGCCGGGTGTTCCGACAGATAAACGGCCGGCACACCTTTGGGATTCCAGCGAGATGCGGAGCGAACGCCACCGGTTCCCGTGAGGTCCACCCATTGCGAGATGCGCCATGCCTTCATCCAGGCATGCCGTAGGCCGTTTTCGTGATCTGCGCCTCCATGAGACGCGCGCCGCTGTCGGTGGCAGACAACACCAGCGGGCTGACGGGTGGCCTGCCATCGAGATACTTGGCCGGGCGCTTCATCCATGCAATGGCCTTGGCATCATCCCCGTACAACTGGGCCGCTTCGGCGAACACGCGCAGGACCCGCACCAATGCCTCGGATTCCGCTCGGCTCAACGGCGCATTGTTTTCCTGCCGCCGGCGGATGGTTGTCGCAGACCCAATGAGGCCCGCCGGGAAGCCAAATATCTTGTCGGCCTTGTTGTAGGCCCGCACCGGCAACCCTCTTGAGGTCGCTTGCAGGATGTCTTCTTCGGATCGGACGCGCATACCGAGCACGCGACCCACGTTCTCGAAGATGCCCAACCCTGCCTCGATTGCTATCGTGTTCATTGCGCACCTCGATTATCCATTTGGCACTCATTCTACGCCATGTGGCAAGCGTTCGTAACGTGATGCCGTCGTCGAATGCCCCGCCCGATCCATCCCAACCCGTGGTCAAGTGGTCAGTACCAGCACGACGGTCAGCAATTACCGGCACGACTGGTCAGGTGGAGCGGAATATGCGTCTTTCGTGGCTTTTGCCCGGAGGCCACCGTGAACGCAGGCAAGACGCTGTTCGCCCAACTCATGGATTTTCTGCCACCTGATCAGCGCCGAACCTCGGTCAAGGAAAGGCTATGTGCAAAAGGTGGTTGGGCAGCGATGCACTCCAACCACTTCTTGCACGGAACGGCTTTGCGCTAGGTCGCCATTCCCGTCGCCGTGGCGATGATGTCGAGCACCTCGTTGAGGATATGCGGCGGCACCTTCTCAACTCGCCGCGCGCCGCGGGCGCGTGTATCGATGCCGCGCAGTAGATGGACCTGGACGGAGCCGAGCGTTTGCGTGCCGGCACCCATGAGGGTGACGAGGAAGCCGCCGGCTCGCTGGGCAGCGACCTCGCCCTGGGAGATGGGACAGACCCACACGATGCCGCTTGCCTGATTGAAGGCTCGGCGCGAGATGACGAGCGCGTAGTGCGGGCCGCGCATTTCGTGGCCGGCGCTGGGGGTGAAATCCAAATGCACGATGTCGCCGGCGTCCAAACCGCCAGCACTGACGCCCGATCTCGGGGCTGGGCTCATTCGCCGAACGCCCCACGCTCGCGGCCGACATCTTCGTCGAGCCAGCCGGGCTGGCGCTCAAAGGTCGGCGTCGCGGCGATCAGGGCTTCGAGCGAACGTCGATGCCGCGCCACCGGACGCAGCGTGATAACGCCGTCGCGTTCCTCAACATCGACCGACTGGTCGATGCTTAGATTGGCCGACTTCATCACGGCGGCCGGCAACCGCACCGCGGCGCAGTTACCCCACTTCTTGACGACGACTTGCATGGTGATTCTCCGGTTGACGGTCTCAGTGTATCATCCTTGATGATACGCCATCTGTTCTTCGATGGCGCGGGTTGAAGGCTCGGTGCTTCCAACCGCTTTTTGCAAATGGCCCAAGAAAATGGGTGGTTTGCCGCAGGAGCGGCTCCGGGCATGGTCCGCAGGCGATCATGGCACCTGATTCGCGTCGAAGTTCTGCTGCAAAAGCCCCTCTCCCGCCGGGAGAGGGGCTGGGGGTGAGGGTTCGGCGCAGAGCATACCGTCACCATGAATTCAGTAACGCCATGCTCCGTCCCGTACCCTTCATCCGGCGCTTCGCGCCACCTTCTCCCGTCGGGAGAAGGAAAAACCAGCTGAACTTCAGCGCGAATCAGGTCATGGCATGAAGCAAACGCGGCGGCATCGCGTGCAGCCGAAAGCGGCGGTTGAAACGGTACGCGGCTTCGGCCAAGTCGCCTGGGACAACACGGTGACGATGAGGATGCGTCGCAGCCGACGGTCTTTTGCCGCTCGGTCATCGGGATGCCTCCCACGGGTTCATGAGCAGCACGCCGGTCGCCTGGAAGTCAGTGACGTGGCGGGTCACGATCGTCATGCCATGGATCAGCGCCGTGGCCGCGACAAGCCCGTCCCGGTAGGGCTGGGGGTCTGGCACATGCAAACGCGCGCTGCGTCGGGCAACGACCGTATCAACCGGCAGCACGCGGTCGGCGAAGGTCGGCAAGACATGCTCATCCAGCCAGCGACGCAGGATTGCGCCTTGGGCGGGATCTTTTCGTTCGAGCTGCAAAATGCCGGGTTCCAGCTCCAGGACGACGATAACCGTGAGGAAAAGGCTGCTTTCCTGGACCGTTTGGGACTCACGCGGCGACAGTGGGATGGGCTTTGCCAGTCCTGATCGCGCCGTGGCGGTGCGCGGATCGGCATTGATTGAACGGCCTGATTCGCCCCGGTTCTGCCGCGCAGGCGCGCGAATAACATGATGCGTTCGTTGTGGTCGACCTACTGGCTGACGGCTACCGCCTCGGAGGTGATGATCTTGCCGGTTCGCTCCGACCCACGAGTCAGGCCGCATCCAGCACGCGCATTTGCACGTGCAGACCGGCCGCCGCTGCCATGTTGACCAGCGTATCGAGGCTGAACAGGTTGATCTTGCCATGCATCAGGTCGGAAACACGCGGCTGCGTCACGCCAAACAGTCTGGCGACTTGCGTCTGGCTCATTCCGGTGCGGGTGATGTGCTTCTTGAGCGCCATCATCAGCTCGGAACGCAGCTTCATGTTCTCGACCTCGGCCGGCGTGTCCTCGATCGCATCCCACACGCTGGCATAACGCCGGTTACTCATGGCCCTAACTCCTTTCGCAATTCACGGAAACGCATGACAGCCAGATCCAGGTCCGCTTTGCGGGTCTTCGCTGTTTTCTTCCGGAAGCAGTGCAGTACATGGATGGCATCGGCCAACTTCGCCACGTAAATGATGCGGAACGCGCCGGCGGCGTCCCGAATCCGAATCTCTCTCACGCCTTGGCCAATGGTGTTCATGGGCTTCCAGTCGTCGGGGTCCTGACCGTGTTGCACCTGGTCGAGCTGGTGGCCTGCCTCGCGCCTGGCCGCCAAGGGAAAGGCGCGCAAGTCATCGAGGGAACCGCCGCGAAAATCGACAGGTTTGGGGTCGATCATGCGATCAATATACAATATATTGTATATATCGACAAATCGGTTGACGTGTCCGTGAGCGTAGGCCCTCGTTGCGCGTCAGCGTTTCTCCGCGGAAGCCGCTCTGGAAACCGCAACGTGGCGGATCAAGTAGGCGAGAATCCGCAGCCGTGACCATCCGTGAACGCTTGGGCAGCGACATGCCGGATCGATGCACTTGGAATCGATGCACTTGCAAAAGAACCTCCTGATTCGCTGGCTGCGCGCGACGTATGCGCGACTGCCGCTCGACGCCGCGCGCCGCGCCCGCATCAAACGCTGGCTGGCGGCGCGCTCGGGGCTTGCGCGCCGGCTGGTGCTCGCGGCGCAACAGGATGCCGCGCACGAGCTGGAGCAGGCTGCGCATGCGCCATCGGCTGCGCCGATCATCGATGACGCCACGCGGGTGCTGTCGCGCCCGCATGCGGGTGGACGTGGCGTCGGCTATGCCGCGCAATCACCGGCCGGTTTGCCTACGCCTGCTCCGGTCCGGCTGGTGGCTTTCTATCTGCCGCAGTTTCATCCCACGGCCGAAAACGATGCGTGGTGGGGCACCGGCTTCACCGAGTGGACGCTGGTGGCGCGCGCCCTGCCCAAGGTCGAAGGGCAGACGCAGCCGAAATTGCCCGGGGCGCTGGGCTTCTATGACTTGCGCCGGCCCGACGTGCTGCGTGCTCAGGCGCAACTGGCGCGGACTTATGGCGTGCATGGCTTCTGCTTTTATTTCTACTGGTTCGGCGGGCGCCGGCTGCTGGAGCAGCCGCTGCTGGATTTTCTGGCCGATGCAGGCAACGACCTGCCGTTTTGCCTGTGCTGGGCCAACGAACCCTGGTCGCGGCGCTGGGATGGGCGCGATGATGATGTGTTGATCGCGCAGCAGCACAGCGCCGAGGACGATGTGGCGTTCATTGACTACGCGGCGCGCTACTTGCGCGATGCGCGCGCCATCAAGGTGGATGGCAAGCCCATGCTGGTGATTTATCGGCCGAGCTTGCTGCCCGATCCGAAAGCCACCGCGGCACGCTGGCGCACGCGCTGCCGCGCGCTGGGCATCGGCGAGATCCACCTTGCGTTCACGCTGGCGTTCGACAGCTTCGTGCCGCGCGATATCGGCTTTGATGCCGCCATCGAGTTTCCGCCCAACAATGTCGTGGCGCGCGACATCACCGCGCAGGTCAAACGGCTTGATCCAAACTTTGCCGGCCGCGTGCACGACTGGCGCAGCTTGGCCGCGGCAGCGCCGATGCTGCCGGATGATGCCGGTACGCTGCACCGCGGCGTGTGCCCGGCCTGGGACAATGAAGCGCGGCGTCCGAGGCGCGGCCGCGTGTTCATGCACGCCGCGCCGCGCCGTTATCGCGACTGGCTGGTGGCCGCGATGCGCGACACGCTGCGCCGCTGCGCGAATCGCGAGTCGACGCTGCTGTTCATCAATGCCTGGAACGAGTGGGCCGAGGGCGCCTGTCTCGAACCCGATGCGCGGCTGGGCTACGCCTGGCTGGAGGCCACGCGCGCGGCGCTGCAGGCCATCGCCGCGAGCCCGCGCGTCGCGTCGCCGCCACAGTCGCCACAGCGCGTGTGCGTGGTGTTGCACGCGTTCTATCCCGAGCTGCTCGACGAGATCCTGCTGCCGCTGCGTGCGTGGAGCACGCCGTGCCGTTTGCTGGTGAGTACGGTCGCGACCAGCGAACGCGCGGTGCGCGAACGAATGGCCGCGCTGGGCATGGCGGCGGAGATCCATGTGTTCGAAAACCGCGGACGCGACGTGCTGCCGTTTCTGCAGTTGGCGTCACGCTTGCTCGATGAAGGCGAAAGCGTGGTCCTGAAGCTGCACACCAAACGCTCGCTGCATCGTGGCGATGGCGAGACTTGGCGGCGTGATCTGCTCGACAAGCTCGCGGTCCCGGCCCAGGCGCAGCGCATCCTGCGGACATTTCAGGCGCAGCCCGCGCTGGGCATGGTGGTAGCTGACGGGCACTGGTTGAGTTTGTGCGCGTACTGGGGCGCCAATGCCGGCACGGTGCAATCGCTGTGCCGGCGCATGGGTATGGGCGAGATTGATCCGGGCACGGCGGCGTTCCCGGCGGGCTCCATGTTCTACGCGCGCCTCGAGGCGCTGCGCCCCCTGCTCGATACGTCGCTGGAACTGTTCGAGTTCGAGCCTGAAACGGGGCAACAGGATGGAACCATGGCGCACGCGATCGAGCGCGTGCTCGGGTTGTGCGTGCAGGCCGCCGGCATGCGCGTCACCACCAGCACGGCCCTGGACGCAGCGGCGCCGGTCGTCGTGCGCGACTATCCATTCGCGGCGCGCGATGCTGAGTAAAGCCGCGCGAGTTCTCGTCATCCCCGCGCAGAGCCTGCTCCCGCGAAGGCGGGGCGGGAGAGCGATTCCCGACTTCGCAGGAATGACGAGAGGTCGGGAATGACAATGGGTCGGGAGCGCGGGCATGCCCTTGTCTTTCGTCATTCCCGCGCAGGCGGGAAGCGCTTCCCGCCTCCGCCTTCACTGGATGACCAGCTTCGCTGTTTAGAAGCGCTTCCCGTCTGCGCGGGGATGACAAGCAAGCAGAAGTGCAGGGATGCGGCCAGTGTCCGCCCGGCGGAGGATATGGAGGTTGAGTATCGCGAGCTTGTGATCGGGCGTGGCGATAGCGGCTACGTGGTGTTGTATCGCTACGATGGCGCGATCGCAGTGATCCTGGCCGTGCGCCATCAGAAACAGGCTGGTTACTGACGTGGGTGGCGCAGGACGGTCGCAGTAGCTGTCTTGTTGTTCTCGCCTGGGTATGACAAGGTATTACGCAGCGATACCTGCGCCCGGGCGACATATGAGCAAACCGACATCGAATCCGGTTGCGATCAAGATCGATCTCGACACTAAAGAGCGCGTGAAGCGCTTGGCTGAGGCGCGCCATCGCACCGCGCATTGGCTCATGCGCGAGGCCATCAGCCAGTACCTCGATCGCGAAGAGAAGCGCGAGGCGTTCAGGCAGGATGCCATCAGGGCGTGGGACGAGTATCGGGCCACGGGCATGCATGTGACAGCCGATGAAGCGGATGTTTGGCTGGCCAAGCTGGAATCCGATGAGGATGCCGCGCCGCCTGCATGTCACGGTTGATCTGGTCGCGATCAGCGCTTGGCGATGTCCAGCGGCTGCATCGTTTCCTCGTGTCCAGGAATCCCGATGCGGCGCGGCGCGCGATTGCCGCCATCCGTCGCGGGGTGAGAATTCTCGCTGTGCTGCCGGCCAGTGGCCGCCCGGCGGAGGACATGGAGGTCGAGTATCGCGAGCTTGTGATCGAGTTCGGCGATAGCGGCTACGTGGTGTTGTACCGCTACGACGGCGCGATCGCAGTGATCCTGGCCGTGCGCCATCAGAAAGAGGCTGGTTACTGACGCGGGTGGTGTGCGCGGGATGTGCCGCGCGCGCTGCTGACGCCGATGTTGTTTGGCGTGCTGATCGGGCCGCGTCGCGAGAATAGATGCAACATGCCGCGCGGCTTGCGGGACCGACGCCCGTGGGCACAAGGGGCCGGCGCCTGACCTTGTGCAAGCCCGCGATGCTGGCGCGCATTGAGCCTGTTCTGCTTGCGCAAGATCTATCAAGCATGCATGCTCAACGCCAGAAATCACGCGTGACTGATGAGGATCGCCTGATGCACGGCATGACGATTGGGCAGTTGCGCGCCACCGCCGGCCTTGGCGGTGTGGGGGGGATAACCATCAGGGCGCAGGGCGGCGGTTTTTTCGTCGAAATCGCGACGCGCAGCGGGCAGAACGCCTTGCTGGTGAAGGCTCGCAGCACTGAGCCGCGCCGCTTTAGCAATCCGAGCTCCGCGCTGCTGGTGCTGCGTGACGCGGGTATTGCCATTGCCCGGATTGATGCGACCGATTGGAATCCCGACCAGAAGGACATGGCGCGCAGCCGACAAAGCCGCGCCGACGCCCTGCGCGGTGCGCATGAAGCCGCGGCCTATAACCAGTGGCTGGCCGCAGAGGCCAGGGCGGCCATCGATGACCCGCGCCCGAGCATCCCGCACGATGAGGTCATGGCCGGGATGGATGCTGACATTGCCGCCCTGTCGGGCGGCAAGAAAAAGCGCGCTTGACCGCCAGGTTTTGCCGCATCGAATGGCGGCCGCTGGCCCGCGATGATTTGCGCGCGATCATTCAGTACATCGGCAAGGACAACCCGACACGAGCCAGGCACTTTGGCAAGGAACTGCGCGACAAGATACGGGTGCTGGCGCAACATCCCAAGCTGGGCCACACCGGCCGGCCGGGCCTGCCCGTCTGGTTACGCGAGTGGGTCGTGCATCCAAACTACATTGTTTTTTATCGCGTGCTGGTCGAGACTCGCACCATAGAAATTTTGCGCGTCAAGCATGCGGCTCAACAGATGCCGTGATAAGGTCTGAACAAGTTCAGACCTTCCCCAAGCCATGGAATGGCTTATCGCGTATCGAGCACGCAAGTGCTTGATGCAGGTTCCATAACGGGTAGTCCACGTGCAAAATCGCTTTTGCAGAAAGCACGCCGCCTACGCCCCTGCCACATGCGCCTCGTACGCGGCGGTGACTTCGGCGGCGACATACAGCGTTGCCAGGACGCAGCCGCTGGGCAGGTCGTCCTGCACGCGCCGATCGAGCTTGAAGACGGGAGTGTCGGTCACGGCGAACCAGGCGGGCAGATCCTCCGATGCTTCGGCGAGCAGGCCCAGTTGCTGCAGACGATGCGGTGCGTCTGCCAATCGACAGGGCGTGCGTTGCCATGACGCACGACACGCAGCATCCTCGGTGATCAGCCGATTGAACAGATAGTGAACGGCGAAGTAGGGCGTCACCCGCAGCAGCTTGCGTACAGGCCAACGGAACCAGCCGCTGGTGGTGGCGATGTTCCGGCCGTAGCGTTGTTCAAGGCGACGCATCCAGGGTACCGGCACAGACGTGCGAAAGCGGTTGTGTTCCCAGTAGTGCAGCAAGCTCGCCTGCCAACGCCGGATCAGGAGATGTCCCGGCACGCTGGCGAGAAACCAGCTCGAAAGCGCGCGGTCGGGTCCGGGGCTGGCGAAGGCGAAAAAACCACTGTCGAGGCAAGCCGGAAGCCACGCATCGAGCGGCCGATGGCAGAACACCGTGGCATCGGCCCACACCCCGCCGTGCCGTGCGAGCAGAGCGAGGCGCAACAAGTCCGAGAAATGCGTGGCATCCAGATCCTGACGTCCGTGCAGGTCACGCAGGCAACCGTCGGTGACTGCATCGCAGGTCGCGGCATCGAGCACGCGGACATCCCAACCCGGATTTCTTAGTCGCCAGCTCCCCAGGCAGTGGCGCACGACGTTCGGCGCGTGCTGCTCGCCCTGCATCCAGTACATCCAGACGATCTTCGGCAACGCGGGCGGGCTCATGGATGTCCTACGCCCCTGCCACATGCGCCTCGTACGCCGCGGTGACTTCGGCGGTACCGCCCATCGCCATCAGTTTGCCGCGATCCAGCCAGATCGCCTTGTTGCAGGCTTTGCGGATGGCCTCGTTGGAATGCAGCGCGATCACCACGATCTCGGCGCGGCGGTGCAGGCCTTCCAGCCGTTCCTTGGCCTTCTCCTGAAACCTCGCATCGCCCACGCCCAGCACCTCGTCCAGCAGCAGAATTTGCGCGTCCACAGCGGTCGAGATGGCAAAACCCAGACGCACGCGCATGCCGGTGGAATAGGTGCGCAGCGGCAGGTCGAGGTAATCGCCCAGTTCGGTGAACGCGGC
>JAGWRJ010000213.1 GCA_028869725.1 Alphaproteobacteria bacterium
GGCTGAAGTTCGAGCGCTTCGGCGCCTGCGCGGGCAAGCAGCGCATCCTGAACTTCCCGGATTTCGTCCAGCAGCGCCTTGCTGGCAAGCTGCGGCGCATAATCGGGAGCAATAGCGATGTTGGTGAGCGGCATCATCGCAATGCCATGCCGCGCCAGCCTCAATGCATGGAAGGCCTGCGCCGGAACGTGCGGAATCGCGTCCGTGAAGGGCGAAGCAAAAAAGCCGGGATGGAATTCCCGGCTGGACAGGCGCCCGCCCGTCGAGACGTTACGCTCGACCACGACAGTCGAGAGCCCGGCTTCGGCCAGCGCGATGGATGCGGCCAAACCCTCGCCGCCGGCGCCGATGATCGCCGCATCGTACCGAACCATCGCCCTCTGCCCGCCGGCGCCTGCCCATGCGCCTCGCCCCACCCCCTTATATGCCAAGGGCGGAGCCGGTGTGCTACCACCGTTCCGCCCTTGGTTAACGCGAATTCCGTCTTACAGTGTGGCGGTCTTACAGAACGCCGCGCTTGTGCTCACCGATGACGAGACGACCCGGATTGAAGGCATCCTTGAACACGCCAAGGGCCTTTCTGGGATCGGCATCGCCGCACATGAACACGTCGAAGGCGGCGTAGCCCTTTTCGGGCCATGTATGAACGCTGATGTGGCTCTCGGCGAGCACGGCGACACCAGAGATGCCCCCGCCATCAGAGAACGTATGCAGGTGGATATGCAGAAGCGTAGCTCCCGCTTTCTCCACCGCGTCGATCAGCGCCTTTTCAATGCGGTTGCGGTCGTCGAGGCCTTCCGCATCCCACAAGTCAATAATCAGGTGACTTCCCGCATAGGTCAGTCCGTTGCGTGTGATGAAGTGATCCTTGCGGTCCTCATCCCCAGGGGGAATAGGAACCGGGACGGTCCTCGCCGGAGCGCGCACCTTCTCAGGCCGGGCTCCATTGATCGCCGCCACACCGAGTCCGAGTCGAGCCATCCTGGCACCTACCTCCTCAGAGTGTTGACACCTGTGGTGCCCATCTCCGCTTCCAAACGGTCACCGGGACACCGCTAAGAAGAAAGCGGCGCGCGGAAGGGACGCTTCCGGACGCCGCTTTGTCCCATTCCTGGGATAACGCGGAATATAAGCACCCGCCCCCCCCACGCAAGGATGATTTTCCCCCGGGGACCACTTTTTTTGACGCTAACTGTCACAATCCGAGAGCGCCCGGGAGTGCCGGGCCGGCTGCCACGGTGGACTCCGTTCAGCCGGCGCCTTACAAGCCGCCTCGTCCGAACTCCGCCGCATAGAGGAACCCTGCGATGGCGCCCAGCTTCAAGGAAAAGCTTCACCTTGGTTACGCCCAGGTTATCGAACTGGCCGGCCGGCCGCTCGTCGAGGAAAAAAGCACGTATCAGCGCATCAAGATCTTCGACAGCGTCGCCAATGGTCGGGTCATGACCCTGGATGACGTGGTCCAGATTACCACGCGTGACGAGGCGTACTACGCCGAGATGCTGACCCATCTGCCTCTGTTCGAGCATGGTGGAGCCCAAAGCGTCATGATCGTCGGCGGTGGTGATCTGTCGATCGCCGAAGAGGCGCTCAAGCACAAACGCATCAAGGAAGTGGTACTGGTCGATATTGACGGGCGGGTGGTCGAACTCTGCCGCAAATATTTTGCGTCCATCAACGCCAGCGCCTTTAAGGACAAGAGGCTGAAGATCGAGATCGCAGATGCTTTCGAATATCTGGGTCGGCCAGAGGCCAAGAACCGGTTCGATCTCATCGTTGGCGATCGGCCGGATCCCATAGGTCCTGGCAAGGCCCTGTTCGGCGAGACCTTCTATGATCGGATCAAGGCAGCGCTGAAGCCTCGGGGATTTGCCACATTCCAGACCGGCGTGCCGTTCTATCAACCCGACGAGGTGCGTGAGGCGTTGGCTGAGCTCAAGCGTTTCTTCCCGCAAAGCGGGCTCTATCTGACCGTCGTGCCAACCTATATCGGTGGCTTCATGGCGCTCACCTGGGCTGGCAAGGGGGCAAAGCTCGGCACCCCAGACGGCATCAAGAAGGCCCGTGCCGCGTTCAAACGCGCCAAGCTGAAGACCGACTACTATAACGGCGAGGTCCATGCTGGCGCGTTTGCTCTGCCGGAATGGATCCGGCGCCTGACCGCCTGAGCGCGTCAGCAGTCGCGTCACCACATCCAGACACTGCTACGGGAACAGGATCATGGTCCAGAACCTCAACGAATCTCTGGGCTTCGTGCGCGTGCGCGAGCCGGCACGGCCCAATTTTGCCGCGGTCGAGTACTGCGCCACACCCGCCATGTGTCATTCTGGCGGCATCGTCCAGGGCGGGTTCGTCACCGGCTGGATCGACGCAGCCATGGCCCATGCCGTCCTCGCCGCAACCTCCTATCGCCTGTCGCCGCTGAGCCTTGAGATCAAGATCAGCTTTCTCAAGTCCGCGGCACCCGGACTTGTCGTTGCCGAAGGCTGGATTGAAAAAATGGGCCGCTCCACCGCCTTCCTCGAGGGACGTCTGCTAAGTGCCGACGGCGAGGTGCTGGCCAAGGGGTCCTCGACGGTCAAGCTGGTGCCGACAGAGCGCGCGGCGGCAGGCTGACGCGAGCCTGCATCGTTCACGGCGCAGATATGGCCTGGCGTCTGAGCGGATGGCATGATGCGCTGCCATAAACAAGGGATCGCTGATGCGCCGTGGACTATTCGGTACGCTGCTCCTCGCCGCTGCACTCGGCCTGACGGCCTGCGGCCGCAGCCAAGCTCCGACGCATGGCCTCATTCCGATCCGCTTCGTCACGGACTGGAAAGCCCAGCCTGAACAAGGCGGCTACTATGAAGCCCTGGCTGAAGGCCTCTACCGAAAACATGGCCTTCAGGTGAAGATTATCGAGGGTGGCCCTTCGGTCAACGTCCCGCAGATGCTGGCCGGTGGAGCCGCCGACTTCGGCATCGGATCCAATGCATTTATCCCACTCAACCTTGTGCGGGCGGGCGTGCCTATTCGCGCCGTGATGGCCGTGTTCCAGAAGGACCCGCAAGTTCTCATCACGCATCCGCGCCAGGACGTTAAGCGGCTGGCGGATATGAAGGGCAAGCCGATCATGGTGTCGGATGCCACCGTTGCAACCTTCTGGCCGTGGCTTAAGGCGAAATACGGCTTCTCCGATCGGCAGATCCGCAAATACGCCTTCAATCTGGCACCGTTCCTGGCCGATCCGACGGCTATCCAGGAAGGCTATGTAACGAGCGAGCCATATACGATCGAACGTCGGGGCCATTTCAAACCCCAGGTGTTTCTGCTCGCCGATCACGGCTATCCGGGGTACGCCAATATGGTTCTGGTTCCGCAAAGCTGGATCGATCGACATCCGGCTGCAGTACAGGCCTTCGTCGATGCCACGCGGCAAGGCTGGCATGATTATCTTTACGGCAATCCTGCTCCCGCCAATGCACTCATCAGGAAAAGCAATCCCGAGATGACGACGGCAATGATCGCGCAATCCATTGCCAAGATGAAGTCCTACGGTCTTGTCATCAGCGGTGCCGCAGCGAAGGACGGCATAGGCGCCATGACCAACAGACGGTGGAAGACTTTCTACGACATGATGCGCGACGTCGGCGTCTATGCCTCCGGACTTGATTACCGAAAGGCATATACGCTGCGCTTCCTGAAGCATACGCCCTGACGCACTAATCGGGCCGGCGCAACGCGCGCTCAGAACTGCAGCGACAGAAGCGCCCACGAAAGCGTTGCAGCCACGCAGGAAGATAAGGACTAATCCAGCGGCTCTCCCAAGGGTGCGAAGCCGATCCTGCGCGACTGCCTCCGGCGTGCCCAGACGTAGAAGAGCAGCCCGACGATGAAGGCGCCCAGCGACGACAATACGATCTTGAGGACACTTTGCAGGGGGTGGGGATCGTTTGCATTGGGCAGAATGCTGCACACGATGGCGATCAGGGTCGACACGCCCCCGATCAATGCCAGCGCCCGACTGGTGGGAGCTCCGCCCGGCGGCCACCAGCTGTCGGCAGGGTGAGCCCTGCCAGCGCAGGCAAAGAGAGTTGCAAACATAAATAGATAGGGAATGGCCACCGTCACGATGCTCATGGCCACGAGAATATCGTATGCCGAGGACACGGTGCTGTTCACCTGGCTCAGGATGACGATGGCGAGCGTTACCACACCCTGCAGCAGGATCGCCGGGACGGGAGCACCTGTCCTTGGGTGGCGCCAGCCAAATGCCGGCGGTAGGAAATTGTCCAGGCCCGCAGCAAAGGGTAACTGGGCACCGACGCCGAACCAGCCCACGAAGCCGCCTAACATGGACAGCGCGAAGAGCCCGATGACGGGCGCCGCGAATTGGGCCAGGCCCACATGCGCAAGTCCGAGACGCAGTGCATCGGGAAAGCCAAGCAACCGTGTCAGGGCACTAGACGGAAGCACGCCGAGAAGGGCGACAGTACCGCCTACGTAGATGACAAGAGATCCTAGCCCTACGAGGACGAGAACCCGCACGATGCTTTTCAGTCCGCCTTCGATCTCACTGCGCAGAAATGCCATGGCTTCTGCACCGGAGTAGGCGAACATGATCGTACCCCACAAGATCGCGGTACCAAAGCTCCACTGCGGCAGGTACGAAGAGGTTGCAAAGTCAGTCGCTGCCTGCCCGCGCAGACCGAGCACAACGGCCATCCCGATCACGACGGCAAATACCAGCCACACGCCGGTGGCGCCTATGTTGGGCAGCCATTTGCCGTAGCGCAGCCCCGCAAGCTGTAGCACCGTAACTGCGCCGGTAAGGACACTGGACACGACAAGCACTGCAGCCGGGTCCTTAGCATCGAGACCGGCGGCACTGAGGCTCAGACCGCTCAGGAACACCAGTGTGCCTGCGAAATACGGCATGAGGCTGATCCAGTAGAACCAGCCGCAGAGAAATCCTGCCATGGGCGACAGACCATCGCGCGCCCAGGCGTAGATGCCGCCTTCGCCTTTGAAACGTCCAGTCAGTTCGGCGGTCGCGACAGCCAGCGGAACATAGAAGGTGAGGAGGGCGACACACCAAAGCAGCAAGGCCGAGGGGCCGACTGCCGCGGCGACCGCCACCCAGCGCATCCCGGTGCCAATTACGAGGGCATAGAGTGCGGCGTCGACAAAGCGGAGGCGTTTGGCCGTCATCAGGGAGACCTCATCTCAGGCACGCGGATCACGATCAGCATATCCCGGCCTGTCATCGCAGTCTTGACGGCACCGACGCTACACCTGTCTTGCTGCTACATCGGGCATTGGTGGCGGCTGCTCGATCGTCGGCAGGTTCGCGCAGCGGGCGCCTCACAGGCCTCATGATCGTGCGATGATGAGAGTTAACTGGCCTCGTTCAGACGGCGTAAGGACGAGGTGCGATGCCATATGGGCCTGGCGCAGCGCAGCGCGCTTGTCGCCGCTCCACAGCAGGGCCTGGGCCCATTTGAGGCGAAGGCGTCCCCAGTTGGGGGCATAACGCGCGCCCTCGGCGAATTTTTTCACGGCAAGATCGGAGCGGTTCTGGGCAATGAGGGCCTCTCACCACAGTTCGAGCGGATCGGCAAAATGAGGAGCAAGTTGGTGGGCCTGCCGCAACGCGGCTATGGCCCCGACAATGTCGCCTGCACGCAGCCGCGCCGCACCCCAGTCCGTCCAGGCAAAGGGCACCTGCGGCGCCGCCTTCACGGCGCGGGCAAACCAGTAATCGGCACCTTTGGGATTTCCGAGGACCGCATCGATGCGCCCGCGCATGCGAAGACAGTCGACACAGTCAAGCGGGATGGACGCGATCAGCTTCAGCGCGGCAGCTGCCTGCCCCTGCCGTGCCATTGCGTATGCCATAAAGGGCGCGAACTGACGCGCCAGAACCCGCTGTCCCGCAGGCCCGAGCGCCTTCAGTCCGGCATCCAGCCGGCCGCGGCTGGCCAGCGCGGCACCATCGCGACCCAGAAGGAGGTCGGCGAGGGTAGCGACCACGCCGCGCACAAAGATCCGTTGGGCATTACTTGTCGGAGGAAAGGCCTTGATTGCTGCATCCACGGCAGCCGGATCATGGAGCTGGGCATAGGCAAGTACCAGGTTCCGGCGTGCCTTTTCGTGCGAGCCCGAGAGCGAAGGCAGTGTTTCCAGGAGATGATCGTCTGCGACCTCGGCCCGGTAGTCGCCACGCTCGGACGCAAGCAGCTCTTCTGCGTCTACAAGGTCGATCTTTTGCGCCAGAGGAGACAGATCGTCCGCCGTGGCACGCTTCAGCAAGCGGACATATTCACGCTGGTAACGAAGTGCCGCACCGTCGTGCTGCAGCTGACCTTCGACCGCAGCGAGGTTGGCATAGGCGATGACAAAGCCAGGCTTGATGGCCAGTGCAGCATGCAAGGCCTTAAGGGCACGCCCTGTCTGGCCGCGCTCCTCGTAGATGTTTTCAAGGCCGACTTCGGCCCAGGCCTGATCGATGGCCGAGCCCGAGGAAATCAGGGTGCGATAAGCGGCCTCGGCCTTGTGCAGATGTCCCGTGTTAAAAAGATAAACCGCGTAACGATAAGGCTGCGTTGCAGCGTAGACGCTCCGGGCGGCATCCTGCAGCAGGACTGTGAGCGCAGTAGCAGGACCGGTGAAGGTTTGACTTTCTCCGGCACCAACACGGGCAGTCACGCCAATCTGATCGGGAGCGACGTAGAAGACATCGCCGGATATGCGGGTCTGGTGTCCCAGCCAGCGGCTCAGATAGGCATAGAGCTGACCGACGGACACGCCAGTCTCCGGAATCTGCACGCGAACATCATGGCCCCAGTCATCCGCGTATGAGGACGCAGCACGGTTCGATTGGGTTTCGCTCTGCATGCGCGAGAGTTGGTCAAGAACGCGCGCAGCTATAACCTGTCCGCTAAGGCCGCGGGCCGCCATGTCTTCAGGAACCGTGAACGGCTTGATCAGAAGGCCATTGTCATGCGCCGCCGTCCACACCATCACGCCTGCCGCACAGATCAGCGACAGCACGAGGACAGCGATTGCACCTTCGAACAGTGCCTTCATCACTGCACTGAAGTGTGCAAAGTGCTCGAAGCGCTCACTGTCTTCGATCTGCCGTGCCTTAAGACGGAGGACCCTGATCGCCTCGTCGAGATAGGCGTCAGCCTTGGCCGTGCTCGCAGCAAGAAGTGACACGGACTGGGGTGTGCCTTCGCCGAGTGCCCCCACTCCGCGCGTTTCGTCTTCGCCCTGCATCACGACCACGCTGGAACATCATTCCCGGCTGGATGTTTACGTCGGGCGCGGCCGGACGCAATGACCTTGGCAGCAGCAAGACGGCCAGCGTGAGGCTCCAGCATATACTACAATTTATATTATGTGATATAATTTGATATACGAGCGTGATAATGTTCTATTGAATTCACCTCTGGAAGCTGCGATCTATCGGCCATGGCCAACGGCATCGAGATCATCACCGCGAACCGCCTGCGCGATGGGGCGGTTGTTTACTGGCAGCAGGGACGCTGGACCGGTGCACTGGCTGACGCGGAGCTGTTCGCCGACAAA